>CAZUUP010000131.1:5768-11514 GCA_964623105.1 uncultured Akkermansia sp. | reverse complement strand
AGGCGGCCAATCACCTGCTGGGCTAGCACAAGGCGGCCTACGCGATTTTCGCCAGACGCATGTCGGGTGATCAGCCGGGGCGGGCCACCTCGCGTTACATGAGTGAGTGGAAAACCCTGCCGGAGGGCGTCTTCATCGGCAGGAGCACCGTCGCTCTCGACAGTTTTTTCAATTCGGCGGTCTTCTGCAACGTGGTCAACAACACCCCGAGGCCGTACGAACTGATCCAGTTTCCCGATACCACCTCCGGCAATCCGTCGCTGTTGTTGCCTTATATCGGTTTTAACGAGAAGGGGGGTCTGCTCGGGTTTACGGCTGACGTCCGCATTCCGTTGGCGATGGGCAGCTTGATGGCCGCGCGGACGAACAACGGAGCGGATTTCATGGTCGCCGACATCGACTCACTCGAGACGCCGGCGAACAACTCGGTGAACAACTACAATCGGATCGTGATCAGCTATCAGACGGGCCGGGCCCGGGTGGAAAGGCCGGAACTGCCATGAGAACGCGCATCAAAACGGGGCGGGGAATACGCGCCGGGATTGCGGCCTTCACGCTCATTGAAATCGCCTTGAGCGTGGCTATCGTGGCGTTTGCGCTGGTGGCCATCATCGGCGTCATGCCGGCGGGCTTGAACGTCCAGCGGGAGAATCGCGAAGAGACGATCATCAACAACGATGCGCGCTTTTTGATCGATGCGATCCGGAGCGGAACGGTCGTCTCGCCGCTGCTGGGCAGCCGGGTGGACTGGGTGATGGTGACGGTCAACGGGACGGCGACAACGACCAACTACGCGCCGTTTGCCGGCGGCCCCAGCGACATCATCAGCCTCCTCAGCACGCCCGGGACGAATGTGGTCAATGTGGCGCGGGTGCGGGGTTTGAGCGGTTCGCTGGGAGATACGGCGGGCACGCCCACGGACCTGATGTTCAGCTACATCGTCACCACGCAACTCGAACCGCACAACCCGTTTTCGTCTGCAATTGCCCAATACCAGAGCACCAATCTGTACGACTTGCGGATAGCTTTTCAGTGGCCGATTTATGCCAACGGGACGGTGGGCAATGGACGTCAGAGTTATCGGTCCCTGATTGCCGGTCAATTGGTGAGCAACGCGTTGGGTTATACGTTCAATCCGACCTACTTCCAATCGCCATGAAGCTTCGCAACACATCCTTGGGGACGCGCCGGTCGCAGGTGGCGATGACGCTGCTGGAAATCATGGTGGCGGTCACGCTGCTGTCGCTGATCGTGCTGACGCTCTACAACATGTTTGACCGCACGCAAAAGGCGCTGCGGGGCACGCGCAACCAGAGCGACATTGCCGAGGCGGGGCGGGCGGGGATGGACACGGCGGTGCGCGAGTTGCAGCAGATGCGGCCGATGAACAGCACCAACATTGTCAACATCTTGGTGAACAACCGGTTTGCGGCCAACAGCGCGGCGGTGGGGGCGGGAACGAACATTCTCCAGACCAACACGCTGCACGAGGTGTTCTTCCACATTTTCACGCCGCAGAACTCGCCGCGGGTCTGGACCGCCGTAGCCTACCGGGTGGGCAGTCACACGGATCCTCGCGCTGCGCCAGTGAATGGCGTGGGGACGCTGTACCGGTTTGTGACCAACGCGGCGCGACCGACGGCCAGTTTCCTGAATGACTACAACAACGCGGTCCTGCCGGCGCACACGAATTACTTCCAGCGTGTTTGCGACGGGGTGATTCATTTCAATGTAAACCTTTACACCAACGGCGCTCCAGTGGGGTCCGTAACCTATCCCTTCTGGATGCAGGACACCCAGATGGTGAGCCATGTGGAGATTGAACTCGGCATCCTGCCGCCTTCCGTGGTTGAGCAGGCGCAGGCGTTTCCGCTGGCCGCCGACCAGATGAGCTTCCTGGCCAACAAGGGTGACCGCGTGCAGATGTTCCGGCAGTTGGTTCCGATTCAAACCACGTTGCGATGAAGCCGACCAGACATAGCGATCGTTGGGCGGGATGGGGCGCAAACCGCGGCGGTTACAGGGGCGACGTTGCGGACGGGTGGCGGCGCGGTGGGGACACCGCGCCCTACCGTGCGCTGGCCGATGGCGCGTCCATGCGGGCGGTCGCGGGGAAGGAGGGCGGGGTGGCGCTGGTGGTGACGCTCATCATGCTTTCGTTGGTAACGTTTCTGACGGTGGCCTTTCTGAGTGTGGCGCGGCGTGAACGCAGTTCGATGCTGGTGAGCCAGAGCCAGACGGATGCCAAGAACGCGGCGGATTCGGGCTTGGCACTCGCGCAGTCGGCGGTGTTGGCGCAGATGTTTGCGCTGACGAACATGCACAATTACGGGCTGATGATCTCGACCAACGTGGACACGGCCGGGGGTTCTCCCGCAGCGCTGGCGACGCTCCAGTTCCTGCCGCGCGCTCCGGTGTATGTGACGACCAATTCCGCGGCGGCACCGGATTTCCGGTTCTTCCTGGATTTCAATCGCAACGGGATGTACGAGACCAACGGCGGCTATCCGTTCTACGTGGGGGACCCGGAATGGATTGGGATGCTCGAATACCCCAATGTGCCGCATGGGCCGACGAACCGGTTTGTGGGGCGCATTGCCTATATCGTCCTGCCGGCGAGCAAGTCGCTGGATTTGAATTACATCCACAACCAGGCCAAGCGACTGGGCGTGGGCAACGATGGCTTTCTGCGCAACCAGGGATACGCGAGTTGGGAATTGAACCTGGCGGCGTTTCTGAACGAGCTGAACACGGGGGTATGGGCACCTTTTACCTATCAGACGGCCGCCATCCAGTCGTTGGGCATTTCCTTCACCGACGCCAAGGACCTGCTGATTTACCGGTATAACGGCAGCTACAACCTTTTGCAGACCGTGGACATGGCGTTTGCGCCGAACAATTTTGCCGGACAGGCGGTGACCGTTGACGGGTTGGGGAACGGGCCGTTGATGCTGGGCGGTGCGTTTGCGAACTACACGGCGGCGCAGCAGGACAATTCGGCCGCCCGCTGGTCGGGCGGAGAGAACCTGAGTGCGACGGCGCAGCGGTACTACGACATGCTGGAGTTGTTCACCCCGGGGCGCACCTATAACAATTTCATGGGACGTTTTACCAACGCGATGAACGGCCCGGTTGGCAGTTCCAACAACTACACGTTCTACACCATGCTCGCCCAACTGGGGGTGGATTCCGCGGCGCCGAAGCACCGGATGAACATCAATTACACCAACGACTTCAACCTGTCGGCGGATAGTGCGACCAATCTGGTGCGGTGGACGGCGGAAGGTTTCTTCACCAACGCGGCAGACCTGATGATCAAGGCGGGCATCATCACCAATGTGATTCCGGGCGCGCTCCCGGTGACGAACTACTATTTCGGCAGCAGTTGGCTGGGGAGCAATTATTTTGGCGGGCCGCCCTTCGGGATTACGAACATCCCGGTCTATCCGTTCAGCTACTATACGCCGGAGGTACACCGGACGTTGCAGGTGGCGGCGAACATTTACGATGCTTCGGCGGGGAACCAGTTTCCGTCGGTCTTCCGTCCGCTGTTCAAGAACATCGGCGGGGCCGTCTCGATTGTGGGTTACCGTTACGAACCGGACGCCTCGTTCATCAACGGCTTGACCAACTTGAACCTGGAGCTGCCGGGCGACCAGTTGCTGCTCTCGAACAGCGTGGCGGGCGCTTACCATGTGCGGGGGATTCCGTTCATCCTTGGGGCACGCAAGGGATTTCCGAACTTCAATGAATTCGCGCTGCAAACCGTGTTGACGGCCACGCGCAAGCTGGAGTTGACCAAGCCGTTCTCGACCAACGCGTTCATGTTCCCGAACGCGACCAACCAGATGCTCATCTACGGCATCTCGAACCGGTTCTTCATGGAGGCATGGAACTCGTATGTGGCGAATTATCCGCGGGCGTTGCAGATGACGGTGACGAACATCTCGGCCATTTCGCTGACCAACCAGTTCACCAACCTGGTCACCACCTTTTACACCAACACGGCGGTCTATAACTTCGCGGCCAATTCTTGGACGGGGAACACCTACCAGGCGGTGGCGCTAAACACGATCAACTTCCTGACCAACTCCGTCATGTCGGGTTTTTCGGGTGGGACCAATCCGCCGGTGATAACGCCGGTTGGCCCCGGCAACCGGTTTTCGACCAATGGCTTCGAGGTGCCGGACATGGGCGTTTCGATCACCAACTGGCTGCAATTTACGTTGGTGGACACGACCGTGACGCCGAACCGATTGGTGGACTATGTCAATTTTGGAAGTCTCGTCGATGGCATGAACCTGAACGCGGCGCTGGCGGGCGTTTCCAATCGATTCGCGGCCAATTCACCGGGGCGATTCTGGCTGACCAACCGGGTGGGTGGAACGAACGGGCCGACGTTGGGCATCATCAATCAGATCGACATTTCCAGCACGCCGCTTTCGGCCAGCAACTCGCTGTTGTGGGTGGCGTACAACAGCAGTGCGCTGGGCGGGACGAACATCAACTGGGAGGTGGCCAAGATGCAGCAGTTCATGACCGGGACCAACCAGTTTGGGTTCCGGATGCGCACGTCGGGGACCAACATGCAGGTGCCGTTCACGCCGACCATCAAGGTGTACCGCGACTTGAGCTGGGAGGTGAACGATCCGCTGGTTCATACGCTGGCGTCGGATTTATTCCGGCCCGCCCAGACCAAGCTGCCGCCACAGGTGCGTCCGCCGCGCTCGCCGATTCCGCCGCCGGGGACCATTGGCACGAACAACATCGCCCTCCGGCCGTGGGGCGGGAATCCGCGACTCACCAACGTTTCCTATACGCTGCAGGACTATGATCTGAGCCTGAAGGATCCCGGAATTCGCCGTTCGGATGACTGGCAGTTCCCGAACGGCTCGTTTGCGAACATCGGCTGGCTGGGGCAGGTGCATCGGGGGACGCCGTGGCAGACGTTGTACATGAAATCGGCAGTGGCGCGGACCAATGACTGGTATCGCTGGGCCAACACGTATGAAACGCATCCGACGAATGACTGGCGGTTGTTCAGTGTCTTCACCGTGGCCATCAATGACGCGGCATCGCGCGGGACGCTGTCGATCAACCAGACAAACATTGCCGCGTGGTCGGCGTTGTTCAGCGGGGTGCAGGTGCTCTCGAACAACAACCAGAATGTGGTCATCAGCCCGAACAGCTACCAACTCACCTACATGGTGGATGGTATCAACAAGATCCGGTCGCAGATGATTCCGGCGGGATTTGGGTCGTTTACCAACCTGGGCGACATCCTGCGGGTTCCGCACCTGACGACTTCGAGTCCGTTCATCAACTTTGGGGTGCCGTTGTGGGATCCGGCGTTCAACTACAACAATGGCGCGTATGTGGTCTATGAGGGGCGGATCTATTATTACTACCAGACCTTCGCCACCTCGAATCGTCCGCCGGACGTGAACCTGACGCACTGGGGCCCGGTGAACCAGGTCACTCCGCAGATGCAGGGGTTGACGGATTTCATCTACGAACGCATCCCGATGCAGACCCTGTCGCTGATGAACCTGGAGGAGGAACCGCGGCTGGTCATCTACTCCTACGGCCAGTCGCTGAAGCCGGCCGAGCGGTCGGTGCAGGTGTCACCGTTGCTGGGGGCGTTGCGCGGGATTTCGACGAATTACACGGTGACGGGCGAAGTGGTGATTCGCTCGCTGGTGCGGGTGCGGAATGCGCCCCAGCTCGGTCAGACGGGACCGTTCTT
>CAZUUP010000131.1:0-5668 GCA_964623105.1 uncultured Akkermansia sp. | reverse complement strand
ATGCGGGCGGGCGGTTTGGTTCAGTGTTTTTCCGTATGGTGCGAATGTGGCGGCTGGTTAACGTTTAAGCGCGGGCGCGGAACCCGTTCCGCTGACGGGTGAAGCCTGCGGTCGGATCGAAGAAGTCATGAAATCGAGAACGTGGTATTTGCTGAGTCTCCTGCTGCTGGCGGCGGCGGGAGGATTCTGGCTGATGGGCGAGCGCGAGATCGCGCGGACCGGGGCGGAGCGGTCGCCTGCCGTGGTTCCCGCGCCCCCGGTCGCGCCAACGCCGGGTCAAACGCAGAGCGTGCTGCCGCTGCTCACCCAGCCGACAGTGGCCGCCCGTCCGGCGGCGACGGTTCCGCTGGTCAAATACCGGGATGAGAAATTTCCGCATCGGTTGAAGAACACCCCGAAGACGCTGGACGAGCTGGCGCGGAGTGATTCGGCGGTGTTGCTGGACAATGCCTTCATCGAGACGGGTGAGCCGGCGCGGATCGATCTGCCGGCGCATTTGCGGTCGGTGGGAGCCCCGGGCAGCTACGTGGTGCAGGCGCGGGGGACGATTGACGGGTTGTTCCGTGAACAACTGGCGCTGGCTGGAGCGGAGATTGTTTCCTACATCCCGAACAACGCCTATCTGGTGCGCGCCACGGAAAGCGCGGCGCGGAAACTGGGGACCTATTCCCGGGTGCGCAGCGTGCTGTTCTTCGAGCCGTATTACAAACTCGAGAAATCCCTGCTCGGGCGCGCGGTCGAGCAGCAGGCGCTGGGGGAATATGATTTTCTGAACGTGGTGCTGTTTCCGGGCGCGCATGAAAGCGGCGTGCGGGAGATCGAGGCGCTGGGCGGCAAACTGGTGCCGGGAATGACGGAACCCGTGCCGTTTGGGACCAAGGTCACGGTGCGACCGGTGGCGGACAACTGGGTGGCGCTGGCGCGTCTGCCGGCTGTGCAGGCGATCTCGCAGTATCGCCAGCGGGTGTTGATGAATGACCTGACGCGCGAGCGGATGGGGGTGACCGTGCCGGTGTTTAACACGGCGAATTATTTGAATCTGTCCGGCGCGGGCGTGCTGGTGGCGGTGGTGGATTCCGGGGTTTCCTCCGGGCATCCGGCGCTGGCGGGACGGGTGATCACGACGTTGCCGCCCTACATCGCCACGAATGCGCCCAACTCGACCACCGACGACGCCACCGGTCACGGCACGCACGTGGCGGGAATCATCGCCGGCAACGGGGCGGGCAGCCCGGCCGGAAACAGCGCGATTGGTTCGCAGAACGGGGTGAATTTCCGCGGCATGGCGCCGGCGGCGACGATTTTCCCGCTGGGCATCAGCAGCAACGGGGGGCCGGTGTCGGTCACGGACGCGCAATTGCAGATGGCGGTGGCGGACAACAATGTGCTGATTTCGGCCAATGCGTGGGGCTACGGGGTGGCGGCGTATGACATCGCGGCGGCGAGTTATGACGCGGCGGCGCGGGACTCGAATCCGTGGCGGAGCAATGCGCAGGCGATGACCTACGTGTTCGCGGCGGGCAACCAGGGGGCGGGCAATGACTACGGCTTGAACGGTTCGCCGGATTCCATCAGTTCGCCGGGAACGGCCAAGAATGCCATCACCGTGGGTTCGACGGAGAGTTCCCGCAACCTGCCGTTTCCTTACACGCTGGAAACGGATGAACCGACGTTGGTCAGCAGTTTTTCCAGCCGCGGCAATGTGGGGATGGGGACGGAGGGTAATGCGGGACGTGTAAAGCCCGACGTGGTGGCGCCCGGTGCGGCGATCGTGTCGGCGCGGGCGGCGACGTGGGGTTCCACGAACGCGCTGATGGGCACCAACGGTGGGACGGCGACGAACCTGGACCTGGCCCTGGCGCCGAACTACCGCTACGAAACGGGCACCAGCATGTCGGCGGGCGCGGTGGCGGGGGTGCTGGCATTGATGCAGGAATTTTTGACGGCCCGGGGCATTCTGAGCAGTCCGGCCCTGCTGAAGGCGCTGTTGATCAACGGGGCGCGCACGGTGGATGTGTTGTACAACATCTCCCCCACGAACCAGATGAATTATCAGGGCTGGGGATTTGCGAATGTGACCAACAGCATCGGGAGCTTCATGAACGCGGCGAACGCGGGACCGATCAAGGTTATCCCGCAGTCTCCCACCAACGTGCTGGCGACCGGGCAGGCGCATAACTGGACGGTTACCGTGGCGGCCTCGGCCACGAACCGGCCGCTGCGGTTCACGCTGGTGTGGACCGATCCGCCGGGCAATCCGGCGGCGTCGATGAAGCTGGTGAATGACCTGGACTTGGTAGTCACCGAGTTGGCGGGGGCAGTGACCAACGCCGTTTATTGGGGCAACAAATTCAGCCCGGCGAGCGACTTCACGATTCCGACCCCCTTCACCAACGGGGTGCCGGCCAATGACATCATCAACAACGTGGAGAATGTGTTTCTGGCGCGTCCGCGCGCTGGAGGCGGAATCACCTACCGGGTGAGTGTTTATGGCCGCAAGGTGAACGTGAATTCGATCACGTCGAACACGAATAATGTGGTGCAGGACTACGCGTTGGTGATGGCGTCGGGGGATCTGACCAATGCGAATCCGTTCACGGTCAGCGCCCAGTCGTTGAGCAACAGCCGACCGGCGGTGGTGTCGCTCAACAACGCCCAACCGCTGCTGGCGGAGCGGGTGGGGGGCAACTCGCAGTTCATCACCACCCTGAATTCAACCAATGGGTCAACCAACCAGTGGAACTTTTACGTGTTCACCAACCAAAACAGCTACGTGACCAACGGCGCCACGGTGATCACCAATCAGGCGGGCACGAATGTGGCGTTCATCATCTTCCGTCCGCCGAATCTGGCCCGGCCGCGGAATCAGGGCGAGGCGGACTTGGACTTGTTCGTCAGTTCCGGACCGTTGGCGAGCGGGCTTACCAATCTTGATCCGGCGGTCATCAATGCGCCGACGACCTTCAAGTCGCTTTCCCGGCGGGGCAGCGAAGCGTTTTATTTCACGAACGCCGCGCTGGGCAGCGTTTATTACATAGGCGTGAAATCGGAGGATCAGCAGGGCGGGCAGTATGGGTTTGTGACGTTCTCGTCGGACAACCCGTTCTTCAACCAGGCCTCGAGCAATGCGCCGGTGTCGATCAATTTCTTCCCGCTGCCGATGGACATTCCGGACGGGACGCCGGACGATCCGGGCGGCCTGACGCTGTTCGGCATCTGCCCGATTTCGAAGGTCATCCAACGGGCGGTGATCACCAATGGCATCACGCATGAGTTGCCGGGCGATCTCCTGACGACGGTCACGCACAACAACACCACGGTGATCCTGCACAACCATGAGCAAACGATGCAGGCGCTGTATGATGACTTTGTGAACGAGCCGAGCGGCCCGGGCAGCATGGTGGATTTCCTGGGGCAGGACGGCATCGGATTGTGGCAGTTGACGGTGCAGGACAGCGCGTTGGGGCACGTGGGCTACGTGTCGAACTTCTTTGTGTCGCTGTTCCCGCTGACCAACAGCCTGACCAATGCAATCAGCAACCTGCTGGCGGGGCAGACCTACAACACGTTTGTGGATGTGCCGAACAATGCCACGAACCTGGTGATCAACCTGGACTTCCTGGGGGGTATCGGGGAGGTGGACATCATGGTGCGGTATGCCGCGCCGCCGACCACGAACCTGTTTGATTACCTCTATTCGGCAACCAATCCGCCGACGGCAATCTTTACCACGAACATAACGCCGTTTTCGACGCCGCCATTGTTACCGGGGAGGTACTATGTCGGCGTGCGGAACAAGGGCACGACGACCATCGGTTCGGCGCAGTTGAGTTTTGCGATTGATGTGACGGCGTTCTCGTCGCTGTTGAGCGGGGGCAATGACATATCGTCCGGGGGGGGCGGAATCGGGATACCGCTGCCGGACGACTCGATCACGAATTTCTACATTACCAACACGACGGCGGCGTTTGTATATGACGTGGATGTTGGGGTGAACATCCAGCATCCACGGGTTTCGGACTTGGTGTTGACGCTAGTCAGTCCGCGGGGGACGCGCATTGTGCTGGCGGAGAACCGGGGCGGGTTTACGAACAACATCGTGGCGAATTTCACGGAGAAGACCAACAGCCTGGCGATCCCGATCAAGTTTGCGCTGCCGCCGTTCCAGGATGTGATCTCGCCGCCGCTGGCGCTGGCGACGAATTTGCAGACGCGGGTGGTGACGGATGAGTCGCTGGCGAAGGCGGCGGTGTTAAACGGAGCGCTGTATTTCTCGGGGACTGGAACCAACGCGGTGAGTGCCACCACATGGGATGGTTACGGTGGGTATTATGCGCTGCCATTGCTGTCGGCGAGCACGCCGGCGTGGCGGACGAACTGGCCGGGAGCCATCGGCACGGGGCGGACGGGCCCGACGTATTTCCATGGGGTCGCGGCTTCGTCCGAGGGCGTTTATTTTGCCGGTCACACGGTGGATTATTTCCCGGCGGTGCCGCCGTCGGCGGGCGGGTTTGCGCCGGATATTTACGATTACGACACGGGTTGCACGAGCGGGACGGTGCATATTCGGTACCAGATGTTCACCGTGCCGGACTCGATGGATGTGTATTACCAGGGCACCAACGTATTCACGACCGGCGGTCTGGTCAGCGGGGTGTCGAACGTGTTCATCAACTATTCGGGAAACAGCTCCTTCATCCGGGTGCTGATGAACTCGAACAACCCGGCCATGGGGACGTTGTGGCGGTACACGATAAGCAATACGGTGTGCAACGGCAGCGTGGCGCAGACCAAGGGCGTGGTTGTAAAATATGACCCGGGCGGTCCGGTGGCGTCGGGCAGCGCGAGCAACGGGGCGATCTGGTTGAGCCGGGCGTTTACGAACAATGTGTTTGGATTCAACGGAAATGACCGATTGCAGGCGGTGGCGGTGAATCCGGAGGGCAGTTTCGCGACGCCGACGAATTATATCTACGTGACGGGTTCGGCGGAGGTGACGAACAACCTGGAGGGTTTTGTGATTGCGAAGGTCCGGACCAACGCGGCGGGGGTGTGGATCGCGGCGCCGCCGTTCACGGTGGCGAGCGGGGCCAGTCGCGGAATGGCGATCACGATTGCGAACAACGGGAGCGCGGTGATTGCGGCCGGATATACGAATTACTCGGGGTCGAATGAGAGTCCGTATCTGGTGAGTTGCAACACGACCGGGGCGATCAACTTTGCGAATTACTCGTCGGCGGCCGCGGGCCTGCCGTATCCGCTGTGGAATCCGCTTACCGGCTATGCGGTGGGAGCGAACGTCCAGTATTCAGGATTAGGCTACACGGCGATCGCCGCGAGCACGAATCAGATGCCGCCGTTCAGCGCCGCTTTCTGGACGCCGTTGCCGCCGCCCGCTGCCGGGTTCAATCCGGGGCGCTATTACGGGGTGACCTATCTGGGGAGCAACATCTTCGCGGTGGGGACGACGGATGCGATCACGAACACGGGCGACTGGCTGATCGAAAAGTGGGATTTGACGGGCACGTTGATCCAGCGGGCAGTGCTGACGAATGCGATGTTTTCGCGTGCCCGGGGTAACACGCTGTATGCGGCGACGGGGCTTGGATCGGGCTGCGGGAGCCGGATTTATGCGGTGGGTTCGGGAGTGAACACGACGAACGTGACC
>CAZUUP010000130.1:0-11515 GCA_964623105.1 uncultured Akkermansia sp. | reverse complement strand
AGATGGCCAGTCCTGCCGTGGCGCTGCCGCCGGGCGAATTGATGTACAGGTGGATGTCCTTCTTCGGGTCGGACATCTGGAGAAAAAGCATCTGCGCGATGATGAGGTTGGCCACCATGTCATCGACGGGGGTGCCGAGAAAGATGATGCGATCCACCAGCAGACGCGAGTAGATGTCGTAGCCGCGCTCGCCGCGACCCGTCTGCTCAACCACCATGGGAACGAGGAAATTATTCATAATGTGAATCAACCGTGGGCGGCAAGCTAGGCAACCCCTCCCGGAGCGTCAAGCGCCGCGTCCGGCGTAACAGTGAGTGGTTGATACTTCGGCAGATGGCGTCATTTTGTGAGGCGAAATCTTCCCGGCGCGCACGCCGGCGGCCGGAACGCGGTGAATCGTGAGGGCCGGGCTGCGTCGGTTCTGTGCGTCCCGGGGTGAAGCAGTGTATTAAATTGGCAGACATGATGAGAACAAAGCTTGGTTGCGGGATCGGATTGGGCCTGTTGGGAGCGCTGCTGCTCCGGGATGCCGGCGCCGCGGGGAAAGTGGATTTCAACCGCGACGTGCGCCCGATCCTGTCCGACAATTGCTTCGCGTGCCATGGTCCGGACGCCAAGCAATTGAAGGGGGGCCTGCGACTCGACTTGCGGGAGAGCGCGTTCAAGGCGGGAAAGTCCGGGGCCGCACCCATCGTGCCCGGCAAGCCTGACCAGAGCGCCGTTTTCCAGCGCGTCACGACCAACGACCCCGACGACCAGATGCCGCCGAAGAAATTCGGCAAGCAGCTCTCGACCGCGCAGGTCGAGACGTTGCGGCGCTGGATTGAAGAAGGTGCCGCTTATCAGAGCCACTGGGCTTTCGCCGCGCCCGCGCGACCCGCGTTGCCCAAAGTCGCGGACGCCGCCTGGCCGAAGAACGGGGTCGATCACTTCATCCTCTCCCGCCTCGAACAGGAAGGGCTGAAACCGGGCACGCCGGCCGAAAAATCCACGCTGATCCGTCGCGTGGCACTCGACCTGACTGGCATTCCGCCGACGCCAGAGGAGGTCGCGGCGTTTGTCGCGGACACCTCGCCGCGCGCCTACGAAACCCTGGTGGACCGGCTGCTGGCCAGTTCGCGCTATGGCGAACGCATGGCGATGCAGTGGCTGGATTACGCGCGCTACGCCGACAGCCACGGCTTCCAGACCGACAGCAGCCGCCAGATGTGGCCGTGGCGCGACTGGGTGATCAACGCCTTCAACGAAAACAAGCCCTTCGACCAGTTCACGATCGAGCAGATCGCCGGCGATCTCCTGCCGAATCCCAGCCGCGCTCAACTCGTTGCCACCGGCTTCAACCGCAATCATCGTATCAACGGCGAGGGCGGCCTGATCGCCGAGGAGTGGCGCATCGAGAACATCATCGACCGGGTCGAAACCACCGGCTCGACGTGGCTGGCGCTGACGCTCAACTGCTGCCGTTGCCATGATCACAAGTACGACCCGATCACCCAGAAGGAGTTCTACCGGCTCTTCGCCTTCTTTAACAACATCGCCGAGAGCGGCACCATCCAGGGGGTGGGCAACCGTGGCGGAGGCAATCCCGATCCGTTTCTCAAGGTGCCGACCGCCGAGCAGGAAAAGCAACTGGCCGACTTGGACGCGAAGCACAAGGCCGCACTGGCGAAGGTGCCCGAGGCGTTGAAGGAACTGCCGAAGCTCATCGCGGCGTGGGAGCCGGGCTTCCGGGCGCAACTCGACGCCGAGGCGGCGACCTGGTTGCCGCTGAATCCCGCGACCGTGAAATCACAGGGCGGTGCGACGCTCACGCGGCAGGAGGACGGTTCTTACCTCGCCAGCGGCCCCAATCCGGCGAAGGATGTTTACGTTATCACCGCGCCATTGGCCGCGGGAAAGTTCACCGGGCTGCTGCTCGAGGCCTTTCCTGACGCCAGCCTGCCGGCGCAGAGTCTCGGCCGCTTCAACAACGGCAACTTCGTGCTGAGCAAGGTCGAGGCGGAGATCAGCGCGCCGGATCTGGTCGAGCCGGAGATCGTCGAGTTCGAGACGGCTGAGGCGGATTACTCGCAAAAGGGCTACGGCATCGAATCGCTCGTGGCTGCGCCCGAGGCCGCGAAACCGGCGAAAGGCAAAGCCAGGCCCAAAGGCAGGCCCGCCGCCAAAGCCCCGGCAAAACCCGCGTCGAATCGCGGCCCGGGCTGGGCCATTGACGGCCCGACGAAAAAAGAGCCGCGCAAAGCTATGCTGCTGGCTGGTGAACCCGTGGACGTTCCGGCCGATGCCACCCTGACCGTGCGGCTCCGCCACGAGGCCAGCGGCGGGCACAACATCGGGCGGTTCCGCCTCTCCGCCACGGCACTGCCGCCGGCGCTGGTGAAACTCAGCGGCACCAATGCGGTGCCGGCCGCCATCAAGGGCATCCTGGCCGTCGCTCCGGAGAAGCGAAATCCGAAGCAGCGCGGCGACCTCGAGAAGTTTTACCGCGCCAACATCGACAACCCGGTGAAACGGGCCGAGGCCGCCGCCGAGGCCGCCAAGAAGGCGCTGGACGATTTCGAGGCCAAGCTTCCGACCTCGATGGTGATGAAGGAACTGCCCGCCCCGCGCGACGCATTCCTGCTGGTGCGCGGCGAATACGACAAGAAGGGCGAGAAGGTCGAGGCCGGCCTTCCCGCGGTGTTTCCCCCGCTGCCAGATGGCGCGCCGACCAACCGGCTCGGCCTGGCCCGCTGGCTGGTGAACCCCGCCAATCCCCTGGCGGCCCGGGTGTGGGTGAACCGGCAGTGGGAAAAATTCTTCGGAGTCGGCCTTGTGAAGACCACCGAGAACTTCGGCTCCCAGGCGGAACATCCCTCGCATCCCGAGTTGCTGGACTGGCTGGCGACCGAGTTTGTGCGGCTGAACTGGGACATGAAGGCGCTGCAAAAGCTGCTGGTGATGAGCGCGGCGTACCAGCAGTCGTCGAAAGTTTCCTCCGAGCTGGCCGCGCGCGATCCGGAGAACCGGCTTCTGGCGCGCGGTCCGCGTTTCCGCCTGCCGGGCGAACTGGTCCGCGACCAGGCCCTCGCAATCAGTGGCCTGCTCGTCGAGCGCCTTGGCGGACCGAGCGTGCGACCCTACATGCCTGCCGGCGTCTGGGACGAAACCAGCCGTTACGGCGATCTCCGCGGCTACAAGCACGACAAGAACGACGGCCTTTACCGCCGGACCTTTTACACCATCTGGAAACGCACCGCCGCGCCTCCCACCATGATGCTCTTCGACGCGCCGACGCGCGAGACCTGCGTCGTGAAGCGCTCGCGCACTAACACGCCCTTGCAGGCATTGGCGTTGCTCAACGAAGTCACCTTCGTAGAGGCCGCCCGCGCGCTGGCGCAGCGCATGATGACCGAAGGTGGCGCCACGCCCGCCGAGCGCATCGCCCATGGTTTTCGGCGCGCCACCGCCCGTCAGCCGGAGCCGGCGGAATTGCAGGTCCTCGTGAGCGGCCTCGAGAAACGCCTCGCCCGTTATCGCGCTGACAGCGACGCAGCCGCCAAGCTCGTGGCCGTGGGTGAGCTTGGCCCGGCCGCCAAAATCGACACGGCCGAACTCGCCGCCTACACGGTCACGGCGAATGTGCTGTTGAACCTGGACGAAGTGGTCACGCGGGAATGAGCCATGACGAAGTGCGCGATTTTCAACGCTGCGAAGTTGGAGGGGGCAAGCTCCAAGCTTAAAGCTCAAAGTTCAAGGGAAGGGCCAAGAGCCAAGCTCCAAATGGAGCCAGACTGTCGCTGGGCGCAGCGGATTTGTTTGCAAGGCGAATGGGCGACTGCGGTGCGAGCGTTGCCGGCTTCCCAGATTGGGCACGTTCTCCCTCGCCCCGACCCCCTCCAAATGGAAGAGGGAGAATGTCCGACTGAGGTCTTTGACAGGCGGAAGGTCCGCGGTTCAAGCAGCGCTCGAAATGGCCGAGAGGGTTGGGGTGAGGGAGAGCGGCTTCAACATTCAGAAAGAGCCCCCCAAGCCAGATGCGCCCCTTCCACAGCCCGGATTGTCTCTGGCATCTGGAGCAACGGTGCCACGGGCTTTGGAATCTGTCCCCGCTCGCTGGAGCTTTTGCCTTGGTGCTTCCCTTAAGCTTTGAACTTTGAGCTTTGAGCTTCCCCCCCCTTTCAATCCAACCGAGCAACAATTTTATGAACTGCAACGACCACCAATTCCTTCAGCTTGACGCGGCGACGCGGCAGGCGGTGACCCGCCGCACTTTCGTTTCCCGCTCCGCCTCGGGCATTGGCCTGGCCGCGCTCGGCTCGCTCTTTGCGGATTCATTGCGGGCCGCGCCGCCGGCCGCGGCAAAGGCAAATGTCGGATTGCCCGGATTTCCCAACTACGCCGCCCGGGCCAAGCGCGTGATCTATCTCTTCCAGTCGGGGGCGCCGTCGCAAATGGATCTGTTCGATCCCAAGCCGCAGCTGGCTGCGCGGCGCAAGGAAGAACTGCCGGAATCCATCCGCCGCGGGCAGCGCCTCACCACCATGACCTCGGGCCAGAAGGCGTTTCCGGTCGCGCCAAGCATTTTCAAGTTTTCGCAGCACGGCCAGAGCGGCGCCTGGCTGACCGAGTTGATGCCGCAGATCGGGCAGGTGGCCGATGAACTGTGCTTCATCCGCTCAATGCACACCGAGGCGATCAATCACGATCCGGCGATCACTTATTTCCAGACGGGGCATCAATTACCCGGACGCCCGAGCATGGGTTCGTGGTTGAGCTACGGGCTGGGGAGCGAAAGCAAAAACCTGCCGGCGTACGTCGTGCTCACGTCGTTTGGCACGGGACGGCGCGATGACCAGCCGCTCTACGACCGCCTGTGGAGCAGCGGTTTCCTACCCACCCAGCATCAGGGCGTGAAGTTCCGCAACACCGGCGATCCGGTGTTGTATCTCTCCAATCCTCCGGGCATGGACCGCGCCACCCGGCGCGAGACCCTCGATGAACTCGCGGCTCTGAACGGTCGGCGCCACGAGGCGCTGGGCGACCCGGACATCCAGGCGCGCATCGCGCAATACGAAATGGCCTTCCGCATGCAGGCCAGCGTGCCCGACCTCACGGACATCTCCGGCGAGCCGCAGAGCGTGCTCGACCTCTACGGACCCGAGGTCAAGACGCCCGGCACCTACGCGGCCAACTGCCTGCTCGCCCGCCGCCTGGCCGAGCGCGACGTGCGCTTCGTGCAGTTGTTCCACATGGGATGGGATCACCACGGCGGCCTGCCCAAGGCCATCCGCGGCCAGTGCAGCGACACCGATCACCCGACCGCGGGCCTGATCCGCGATTTGAAACAGCGCGGTCTGCTGGACGACACCTTGATCGTCTGGGGCGGGGAGTTCGGCCGGACGATTTACTCGCAGGGCACTTTGACCGAGGACAACTACGGCCGCGACCATCATCCCCGCTGTTTCACAGTCGTCCTCGCCGGTGCCGGAGTGAAGCGCGGGTTGACCTACGGCGAGACGGATGATTATTGCTACAACATCGTCCGCGATCCCGTGAGCGTTTACGATCTCCACGCCACGATGATGCACCTGCTCGGGATCGATCACACCCGCCTGACCTACCGCTTCCAAGGCCGCGACTTCCGGCTCACGGACATCCACGGGGAACTGGTGAAGGACTTGCTGGCGTGAAAGGCGCGCAGGTTTCGGGTTCCGCCTTCACACGGCGCGGCGTGCGCACGGAGCGACGCTGAAGAGAAACCCGGCGCTCCCGTTGTTGGTCGTTGGCGATGGAAGTCGCTCGGGCTGAAGCCGGGACTCCCAACCTTCACGCCGGCGCACCGACACCGAACTGGTTGAGCGCGAGTTGATGCGCTTCCTTCCAGTCCCGGATGGCGTCGCGGAAACGGTCGCGGGCGGTCTGGAATTCGCGGCGCAACTCGGCGAGGCGTTCCGAGGAGGCTTCGAGGCGTTTGTGCAGCGCTTCGCTGTATTCGATCTCGAGCTTCTCCCACTGGCCGAACGCCTGTTGCAACCGCGCCTGCGCGACCTGAAGCTTTTTCTGGATGGGCTCGGCGAGCCGGCTGGGCTGCTTGTTCATGGCGGCGGCAAGCTGGCGCTGCTGCTCGGCGATCTCCGCCAGCAGGATGCGTTCGGCGGGAACCCGGCGCAGGTGATGGGCCAGTCCGAGCTTGTTGAGCGCCCAGATCGTCCATTTGGTCGGGTCAAACTGCCAGGGTTTCACACCATTGCGGTAGTCGTGCTGGAACGCGTGGTGAAAGTTGTGATACCCCTCGCCGAAGGTAAACAGCGCCATGATCGCACTGTCGCGCGCCGTGTTGCGGCTCGAATACGGCCGGCTGCCAAGCGTGTGGCAAAGCGAGTTGATGAAGAAGGTCATGTGCTGCACGAAGACGGTCCGGGCCACGCCGCCGATCAGCAACCCGCCCAGCGCGCCCACCCAGCCGTTCCACAATCCGCCCAGCAACGCCGGCAGCCCGAAGCCCACCGCGATGGCGATCGTTTTGTAATGGTTGTGCTGCCACATCACGAGGCGGTCCTGCCGCAGGTCGGTGGCAAATTCTAGCGACGGCTCGCCTTCCTGCTGGAGAAAAATCCAGCCGATGTGGGCGTGGAAGAATCCCTTGGTGATGTCATACGGGTCTTCGTCGTGATCCACGAACTTGTGGTGCCGGCGATGATCCGCCGCCCAGCAGAGCACGGAATTCTCAAACGCCGCCGCGCCAAACAGCAGCGTCGCCAACCGCACCGGCCAGCCGGCCTGGAACGCCTTGTGCGAAAACAACCGGTGATACCCGAGCGTGATGCTCATGCCGGTGGCGATGAAGAACCCCAGAAACAACGCCGCCTGAAACCAGTCGAGGCCATAGCGCCAGAGATATGCCGGAACGGCGGTCAGCGTGAGCAGCAACGTGGTGAGCAGGAAGATCGTGTTGGACCAATGAATTTGCTTCCACGGAATACGGGACGAGTGGTTTGCGGACATAGACAGTTAACGGATGGAACCGGATCGGGCTGAACGAATTGTGGCGTTCAGGTGGGTTGGTATGCCGCCGACGGACACCCGCGCCCAACGCGTTTGGACGGTAGGGAACTGCGGTGTATCGGCGGAATGCATCAATAGTAGCAGGCCACTGATTACCAACGGGCTGCAACAGGCCGCAGACAATCGCCAATTCGCCGGTGAATGCAACTTGTTTTGGCGTGTCGCGTTCGGGCGCTGGGGTTCGAAACTACCGCTGGCGGCGGCGTTCGCCTCCCGGCCAACCGCCGTCGAGGCCTCCGCCCGGGATTGTCTGCATGACTCTTCCCCGACGCCCATCGATGACTTGTGGCCGGAGACGGTTTGCCCCAAGCTGCCGTCCATGTTCCAAGCGCTTTTCCTCCTGTTGGCCATTGGCATTCCGGCGTTTGCCCAAAACGGTCCAAACCTGACCAATGCCCTGTGGCGTGTCGGCGTCGCCAGCACAGCAATCACTCCGGCACAGCCCATGTGGATGGCCGGTTATGCCGCCCGCACAAACGTCTCCCAGGGCAAGGCGCAGGAACTTTTCGCGAAGGCGCTGGCACTTGATGATGGCACCAACGGCCGGTTGGTCGTCGTAACCATGGATCTGATCGGTGTTCCGCGGGTACTCCGGAAGAACCTCGAAACCCGGTTGCTCGCCGCGCATAAGTTGCGCCCCGAGAACTTCCTCCTCAATGCGTCCCACACCCACTGCGGCCCGGAATTCCGCGTCGGGCGAACCCCGGCGGACGACGGGGAATTCAAACCCTCCCAAGCCGGTGCAGTTTACGGGACACAACTCGAGGACAAAATCTTCCACTTGATCGGCGCTGCCCTCTCGAATTCCGCCCCCGCCCGGCTCGGCTACAGCCACGCACGCTGCGGAGTCGCGATGAACCGGCGGCTCCCCAGCGGAACGAACTACCAGAACAGCCCCTATCCCGACGGCCCCGTGGATCATTCCGTCCCCGTGTTGCGCGTCGATGGCGTTGATGGCCGGCTGCGGGCCGTGCTGTTCGGTTACGCCTGTCACAACACGACGCTGGCATTCTATCAATTCTGCGGGGATTACGCCGGCTTCGCGCAGGAATTCCTCGAAGCCGACAACCCCGGCGTCACCGCGCTCTTCCTCACCGGTTGCGGCGGCGACCAAAATCCCTACCCGCGCGGCACCCTTGAACTCGCCCGCCGCCACGGCCGCTCCCTCGCCACCGCCGTCGAAGCCGCGCTGCTGCCGAAGCCACGCATCCTCACCGGCACCCTGCGCACGGCCCTCGCCGAAATCGACCTGCCCTACGCGCCGGCCCCCGGACGCGACGAATTTGAGCGACGCCTCAAATCCCGCGACAAATACGAAGTCCAGCACGCGACCCGAATGCTCGCCCTGCTCGATCGCGGCGAAAGACTGCCCGCGAAATACCCCTACCCCGTGCAGGTGGCCCATCTCGGCCCCGGCCTCACGCTCGTCGCACTCGGCGGCGAAACCGTGGTGGACTACTCGCTCCGTCTCAAACGCGACCTCCCTGGTCCGGCTGTATGGGTGAGCGGATACAGCAACGACGTTATGGCCTACATCCCCAGCCAGCGCGTCCTCCGCGAAGGCGGTTACGAGGGCGGCGGCGCCATGCGCTTCAGCACCACCCACCCGGGGCCTTGGGCCGACGGCATCGAGGAACTCATCGTCCGCAAGGTGCTCGAACTCGACCGCAGCCTCCGGTGATCCGGCGACGCCCGGCAAGACCGCCCCGCCGACCAGCCGCGGCGTCCTGAAAACTCGCCGCCACCCATTGCCTGCAAACGCGTCCCGCGCAGTCCATCCGCCGCACCTCAACTTCCCGTTCCCTTCCCCCAAATTCCCCAGCCAAACCACTCCGACCCAACAGCCCCCCGGACCGCCCGTTCCGATGGCAACGCCCGCGGTTCCCGCCCCCCACATGTCCCCGTTCAGCCAGTTCCTACCCCCTTTCCCGCTTCAAAAACCATTGCGTCCGACTTCGGTTTCCCCACACTCCCGCGCACCATGAGCAAGAAAAACACGCCCACTGTCTCCAAAAAATTCGCCGCCTACCCCCGCCTCAACCCCTTCGGCGTCGGCAAGGACATCTCCGCCGCCGACCTCATCGACCAGTCCATGCTCGCCTACAACGGCGGCCGCCTCCGCGAAGCCGCGCAACTCCTCGCGAAAAAAATGCTTCCGAAAGACGGCTTCATCGGCATGTCCCTCACCGGCGCGCTCACCCCCGCCGGCCTCGGCAAGAGCTGCCTCATCCCCCTCATGAAAGCCGGCTTCGTGGACTGGATCATCTCCACCGGCGCGAACCTCTACCACGACCTCCACTTCGGCCTCGACATGCAGCTCCACAGCGGCACGCCCTTCCTCGACGACGTCGCGCTCCACGCCGACGGCGTCATCCGCATCTACGACGTCCTCTTCGATTACAACGTCCTCCTCGACACCGACGCCTTCGTCCGCGAAGTGATCCAAGGCCCCGAGTTCCAGCGCCCGATGGGCACCGACGAATTCCATTACCTCCTCGGCAAATACGTCCACGCCCGCCAGCAGAAACTCGGCATCGCCGACAGCTCCGTCCTCGCCACCGCCTACGAATGCGGCATCCCCATCTTCACCAGCAGCCCCGGCGACTCCAGCATCGGGATGAACGTCGCCGCCATGGCCCTGCGCGGCTCCAAACTCCTCCCCGACGTCAACCGGGACGTGAACCAGACCGCCGCCATCGTCTATCACGCCAAGAGCACCGGCCACACCAGCAGCGTCTTCATCCTCGGCGGCGGCAGCCCGAAAAACTTCATGCTCCAGACCGAGCCGCAGATTCAGGAAGTCCTCGGCATCCAGGAAAAAGGCCACGACTACTTCCTCCAATGCACCGACGCCCGCCCCGACACCGGCGGCCTCAGCGGCGCCACCCCCGCCGAAGCCGTGAGCTGGGGCAAAGTCGATCCCGACAAACTCCCCGACAGCGTCGTCTGCTACACCGACACCACCATCGCCCTCCCGCTCCTCACCGCCTACATGCTCGCCCGCGTCGCCCCCCGCAAACCCAAGCGCCTCTACGACTCACGCGACGCCATCCTCGCCACCGTGAAACAGAAATACCTCAAGACCGGCACCGTCACCAAAGTCCTCACCAGCCGCAAAATCGCCAAACGCGCCAGCAGTGTCGGAATGAAAAGATAAGGCGCGCCACTCCCGTCAGGAGCGCGGGCGGCCCGCCCGCAGGTTCCCCGTCACTCCCGGACGCCTTCGCCAAACCACCTCGCAAGCCATGAAATACCGCCAGCTCCTCCGGGCCATCGAATCCGCCTCGCAAGACCTGACCGGACGTGTCGCCAGTATCGCCAACCAAGCCCTTGTGATCCGCAATTGGCTGGTCGGGGCCTACCTCGTCGAGTTCGAGCAACGCGGCGAAGATCGCGCCAAGTACGGTGAACGGCTGCTGCCGTTGCTGGCTGGAGATCTCGAAAAAAAGGGCTTGATCGGATTCTCCGAGACCAACCTGAAACAATGCCGCCAATGCTATCGCGCCTACCCGCAAATTCGTCAGGTTGTGGCCGGCTTTTTGTCCGTCAGCCCTATCCGCTCAATTCGTCAGACAGTGTCTGACGAATCTCCCGCCGCTCCGGCGGCCGCACCAGAGCGGATCATGTCGGCCTCGTCCCGTTCGCAGTCATTTCCGATTCGTCAGACAGCGTCTGACGGATTGGCCGCGGCCTTTCCCGCAATTCGCCAGACACTGTCTGACCAATTCCCCCCGTCCCTGCCAACCGGCATCAAACCCCTCTCCCCGCAACTCCTGCTTGATCTCACCTGGTCCCACCTTCTCGAACTCCTCCGCCTCGACGACCCGCTCAAACGCATCTTCTACGAAAACGAATGCCTCAAAGGCCGCTGGTCCGTGCGCCAGCTCCAGCGCCAGATCGGCTCGCTCCTCTTCGAGCGCACCGGCCTCTCCAAGGACAAGGCCGCCGTCCTGCGCCGCGCCCAGCAACAAAACCGTCCGCCCGACATTGCCGACCTGCTCCGCGATCCCTACGTGCTCGAATTTACCGGCCTGACCGAACGTGCGGCCTATTCCGAGAATGAACTCGAGACCGCCCTCCTCAACCATCTCCAGTCCTTCCTGCTCGAACTCGGCGTGGGCTTCTGCTTCGAGGCCCGGCAGAAACGCATCACCGTCGGCAACCGGCACGACCATGTGGACCTCGTCTTCTACCACCGCCTCCTCCGCTGCCACGTCCTGCTCGACCTGAAAATCCGCGCCTTCCAGCACGGCGACGCCGGCCAGATGAACTTCTTCCTCAACTGGTGGAAAGCCCACGCCGTCGCGCCCGGCGACAACCCGCCCGTCGGCATCATCCTCTGCTCCGACCAGGACCACGCCACCGTGGAATACGCCGCCGGCGGCATCGACCAGAAACTCTTCATCACCCGCTACCTCGTCTCCCTGCCGTCGGTAAAACAGCTCACCCGCTTCCTCGAACAAGACCG
>CAZUUP010000129.1:0-11543 GCA_964623105.1 uncultured Akkermansia sp. | reverse complement strand
AAGAAATCACGGCGGGTGAGGGCGGAACTCATCGGGGGCGATCAAGGCGCGGCATGAAGGGTGGGGCGAGTGGAAAGGTGCGGAGCGCGCGCGTATGGAAAAATCGAGCGATGGCGGATTGCTTCGGGCGCGGAAGGGCATTGGGCTCGGGGGATGAACCGACGCGATTTTGTGCAGGGGACGGCGGTGTTGGCGGCTGGGGGGGCGGCGGGGTAGGCCCCAGGGCTCCGCGGGGGGCGGCCAGGGTGTAGTGGGGGGGGGGGCTGGTGCGGCGGGGGGGGGGTTGGGTGATGACCCGGGGGCGAGTCGGTGGGGGTGGGACGCGGCGGATTGCGAGGGGCGTGGGGAGGCCGGGGCGTTCGAGGGGGGTGGTGGGAAGTGGGCGGCCTCGCTGGAGGGCGTGGCGAAGGGCGGGGATTCCCCAACCGGCGGGGGTGACTGCGCCGAGGCCGGTGATGTGGAGGGGGGGCATGGGGGGCGGGGATTAGTAATTAGTGATTAGTGACTAGTGACTAGTGATTAGTGATTGGTTGGTGGGGAAAATGGGTGGGGGTGGTCGTTTGGTTCGTGGTGGAGGATGAGGGTGGCGTTGGCGCCGCCGAAGCCGAAGGAGTTGGTGAGGGCGTAGGTGTGGGTGGAGGCTTGGGGTTGGGTGACGAGGTGGAACTGGCAGGCGGGGTCGGGGGTGTGGGGGCGGGCGTTGGGGGGGAGCCAGTGTTCGTGGAGAGTCATCAGGGTGACGAGGGTCTCGATGGCGCCGGCGGCGCCGAGGGTGTGGCCGATGGCGGCTTTGGTGGAACTGACGGGAAGGTTGGGGGCGTGGAGGCCGGCCCAGCGATTGATGGCGGCGGCCTCGGCGGCGTCGTTGAGGGGTGTGCCGGTGCCGTGGGCGTTGAGGTAGCCGATGTTTTCGGGGAGAAGGTGGGCGCGTTGGGTAGCTTGGGTCATGGCGGCGAGGGCGGCGTCGCCTTGGGGATGGGGTTGGGTGAGGTGGTGGGAGTCGGTGGTGGCGCCGTAGCCGACGATTTCGCCGAGGATGGGGGCGTGGCGTTGCCGGGCGTGATCGAGGGTTTCAAGGCAGAGGAGGGCGGCACCTTCACCAAGGGCAAGGCCGTCGCGGGTGGCGTCGAAGGGGCGGCAGGTGGTGGTGGAGAGGGCTTGGAGGGAATCGAAACCGGAGAAGACGAGCTGGCAGAGAGCGTCGTAGCCGCCAGCGAGGGCGCGTTCGGCGGCGCCGGAGCGGAGGAGTTCCCAGGCGTGGCCGATGGCGTTGGCGCCGGAGGCGCAGGCATTGGCGATGATGGTGATGGGGCCGCGGAGTTGGGAGGCTTCGGCGAGGTCTTGGGCCTGGCGTTGGGCCTGATAATGGATGAGGCGGGTGGGTTGCTGGTGGCGGTGGCGGGGTGGATTGAGGGCGGTGCGGAAGAAGTCCTGGCCAAGGGTCATGCCGCCGCTGGTGGTGCCGAGGACGATGGGGGTCGCGAGCGGCGGGTTTGGGGAAGGGAGAGAAGGGAGCGGGTCGGGGGTCCAGCGGGATTGGGTGAGGGCTTCGTGGGCGGCGTGGAGGAGCATGAGGGTGGCGCGGTCGCGGCGGCGGGTGTGGCGGGCGCTGAAGGGGAGGGGTGGCGGCTCGGGGGGAAGATCGACTTCGGCGGCTTGGTGGGCGCGCTGGCGGGTGGTGTCGAAGAGGGTGACGGGGCGGATGGCGGAGCGGCCGAGGCGGAAGCCGCGGGCGTTGGCGGTCCAGCCGAGGCCGAGGGCGGTGATGATGCCGGCGCCGGTAATGACGATGCGCGGAGGCGGGTTGGCGGAGGGGCGGAGGGGGAAGAGCACTTTGGTTTCGGTTTTGGCGGACGAACGGAGGAAGGATAGGGAGGAAAGTGGCGGGAGGCGAAAATATTTTTGAGAAAATGCGGTTGCGCATTGTCAGTCAAGAGAGAGCGGTTTAAGAGTATGGTTGTGTTCCCCAGTGTCCGAGAATTTTTCCGGGCGGTGCTGTCGTCAGCGCTGTTGAGGGGGTGCGTGGTGGCGGGATGTGTGTGGCTGGGTGCGGCGAAGGGGGCGGAGGCATCACAGGCGCAGCCGGCAACGGCTTTTGGGCTGGCGCGGATGGCAAACCGGCATGTGGGGGAGCAGTGCCGGGACCGGGTGGTGGAGATTTATTCGGAGCGTTCGACCGGGGGGTTGCTGCCGGAGGTCTGGCATGTGGTGTTTTACGATCCGCAGGCAACGTTTCGTTCGAGTGTGGTGAAGTTTGAGGCGGGGAAGGAGCCGGTGGTGCGGCGTCCGATGCGGTTGTTGGAGGCCTTGGCGGGGGGACATCTGCCGCTGGACCGGAGCCGGTTGAAGGTGGATTCGGACGAGGCGTTGAAGATTGCGGCGCGGGAGCCGGGGTTGGCGGGGTTGGAGTTGCGGGGAACGCAGTTCGCGTTGCTGCGGGCGGAGGAGGCGCCGGTGTGGAAAATCCGGCTGTGGGGGGGGGCGGGAGAAGGGGGTTGGGGAGACGGTGGCGGTGGGGGAGGTGCAGGTATCGGCGGCGGACGGGCGGGTTTTGAAATCCAGCTTGCAAGGGCCGAAGGCGGAGTAGAGCTTCGCGAGCGTGCAGGACGCTTCTGGTACGACGGAGGGCAACTCCTACGATGTGATAGTGATCGGGGGGGCGTTGGCGGGGGCGGCGACGGCGCTGCAACTGCTGCGGGGTCGGCCGGGTTTGCGGGTGTTGGTGGTGGAGCGGTCGGAGGTGTTTGGTCGGCGCGTCGGGGAGGCGACGGTGGAGATCAGCGCGTTTTTTCTGATGCGGGTGCTGGGGTTGACGCAGCATTTGAACGAGGCGCATCTGGTCAAGCAGGGGATGCGGTTTTGGTTTGCGAGCGGGGAGGCGGGGACGCTGGCGGATTGTTCGGAGCTGGGGGGGCTTTATCTGGTGCGGTTGCCGGCGTTTCAGGTGGACCGGGCGGTGTTGGATGAGGAGGTATTGCGGCGGGCGCGGGAGTTGGGTGCGGAGGTGTGGCGACCGGCTTCGGTGAGCGGGGTGAAGCTGGTGGCGGGTGGGGAGCAGGTGGTGGCGGTGCGGGTGGCGGGGAAGACGCGGGAGGCGCGGGGGCGGTGGGTGGTGGATGCTTCGGGGGTGGCGGCGTTGCTGGCGCGGCAGGAGGGTTGGTGGCGGGCAAATGAGGCGCATCCGACGTCGGCAGTGTGGGCGCGGTGGCGGGGGGTGAAGGATTGGGACGGGCTGGAGCTGGCGGGGAAGTTTCCGGAGTGGGCGGCGAGTTGCCGGGGAATCCGCAACACGGCGACGAATCATCTGATGGGAGATGGGTGGTGGGCGTGGTGCATTCCGTTGAAGGGCGGGGACGTGAGCATCGGGGTGGTGTTTGATTCGCGGTTGGTGGAGTGGCCACAGGACGGATCGTTGGGGGAGCGGTTGAAGGAGTTTTTGGGGCGGCATCCGGTGGGGCGGGAGTTGCTGGAACGGGCGGAGGTGGTGGCGGGGGATGTGCATTGGCGGCGGCAGCTGCCTTATGTGAGCACGACGATGGCAGGGGATGGATTTGTGCTGGTGGGGGACGCGGCGGGGTTTCTGGACCCGTTTTACAGTCCGGGAATGGACTGGGTGGCTTACACGACGACGGCGGCGACGGAGTTGATCCTGGCGGAGCGGGGCGGTGCGGAGTGGGTGTCGCGGGTGGCGAAGTACAACCGGGATTTCACGCGGAGTTACGCGGAGTGGTTTGGGGCGTTGTATCGGGACAAGTATTTTTACCTGGGGGAGTATGATTTGATGCGCCTGGCGTTTCTGCTGGATCTGGGGCTGTATTATCTGGGGGTGGTGTCGCAGCCGTACATGCGGGGCGCGGGGGCATTGCGGCATTCGGTGTTTACGCAGGGACGGTCGGCACCGGCAAGCTGGCTGATGCGAACGTACAACCGGCGGCTGGCGGCAATCGGCGCGGCGCGGCGGCGGCGGGGGGCGCTGGGGCGGCGCAATCGCGGGGAGCGTTTCATGTTTGGGGGTTACTCGCTGGCGATGTCGAGTGTCTGGCCGTTGCTGCGGGCGTTGGCGGGGTGGATGTGGCTGGAGGTATGCGAGGGATGGAGGGCGGGAGGGAAAGGTCGAGGGAGGAAGGAAGAAGGAAGAGGGAAAAAGGGTGCGAACGATGGACAGGAGACGGGAGGCGGGGAATGAGGTGGGCGAGTGGGCGGGTGGCGTTGCTGGCGGCGGTGCTTGGGTGGGGGATGGGGTGCGCGCGGGCACCGGAGTGGGTGAATTTTCCGCCGCCCAATGCGGGGGAGTGGGTGGCGTTTGGGGACAGTTTGACGGCCGGGCATGAGATGGGTGCGGGGCAGAATTACCCGGCGCAGTTGGGGGCGCGGTTGGGCGTGCGGATCCGCAATGCGGGGGTGAGCGGCAATACGACGCACGATGGTCTGGCGCGGGTGGCGGAGGTGGCGGCGGGGCGTCCGCGGGTGGTGTTGCTGTGTCTGGGTGGCAATGACGGGTTGCGGCGGGTGGGCATGGCGGAGACGTTTGCGAATTTGTCGGCCATCATCGCGGAGTTGCACGGGGCGGGGGCGTTTGTGGTGCTGATTGGAGTGCGGAGCGCGACGTTGCGGGACAAGTATGGAGCGGAGTTTGAACGGCTGGCGAAGGAGCGGCGGGTGTTGTATGTGCCGAACATTCTGGACGGCCTGCTGGGGAAGCCTTCGCTGATGCTGGATCAGATTCATCCGAACGAGGCGGGGTATCGGGTGATCGCGGAGCGGTTGGAAAAGGCATTGCGACCGTGTTTGCCGCAGTTGTTGCCGGGGCCGTGAAGTGGGGCTGCGACTGGGGCGCGAGGTGGCTCAGGCGGGCGGCTGCGGGCGGTGGCGGCGGCTGAGGAGGAAGTGGAGGACGGTGCCCCAGAGGAGGCTGGCGGCAAGCGCGGTGAGGAGGTTTACGGCGGCGGGAGTGGTCTCGGAGGGCCAGAGGAGGCGGAGTTGATGGCGGGGGAAATAGAGGATGCGAAAGGGGATGTGGGCGAGGTTGATGATCGGGTCGATGTTGAAGACGACCGGAGGAAGGTGGGTAAGGAAGAACAACAGGAAGTCGGCGGATTTGAGGGCGAGAAAGTGGAGGAGGGCAAGGCCGAGGATGCGCCAGAGCGTACGCGGGGAGCGCCGCAGGGACGGGGCGGGGCGCGCGTGTGACGCGGGTGGCATGGGGTAAATCGAAACGGGGCGGACGGAAGTTCCAAGGACAAAGTTGGGAGCGCGAAGGGTAATTGCCAGATCGCAGTCCAGTCGGGCGCTTGCGAGTTGGTTGGCCGGTTGGAGCTGCAAGGTTTTGCGCCAACGGGAGTGAGGCGAGATCGCAGCGGGCTCAGTTGGGGGTGGACGGGGGGCGGCGGTCAGGATCAGGGATAGGTGCTGCGTTTGGGAACGGGTTCAGTGCGGGGATCAGGGGCTCCCATTTCGATCCATCTGCGGAAGTCGGCGATGATGGCGGCGGGGAGTTGCTTTTTAGGCGGCATGAGGTCCAGTCGATCGTGAATGATGGAGCGGATGATGAGGCTTCGGTCGGGGTCGTGCGGGCGGAGGGCGGGGCCGCTCTCGCCGCCGGTGAGGATGCCGCCGCGGGTGTCGAGGTAAAGGCCGGCCTTGAGATTTTTGGCCTGGGCTGAATGGCAGGAGTAACATTGTGCGGCGAGGACGGGTTCGATTTTTTGCCGGAAGAAATCGAACTGTTCCGCGGTGAACGGACGGGAGTCGGGCCGGGCGGCGGAAACGAGGCGCGTGGTGGCGAGGGGATTACGGGCAAAGTAGGGCTGTTGCCGGGTGGGCGGGATGGCGCGCAGGAGCGCGTAGGCCGCCCAACTGGTGGCGGAGATGGAGATGAACTGATCCTGACCGTGGGGGAAGGCGCTGTCGAAAAACGGCTGGACATCGTGGGTGCGCTTGCGGACATGCCATGAGCCGTCGGCGGCCTGGGCGGCGAGGAGGTAGCGCAGGCCGCGTTGAAAGGCCGGGGCGGTGACGGGAACCGCGGTGGCGTCATGCAAGGCCGCGAGGACGGTGCCGGTGGCGTAGGCGTCGCTGGCAGTGTCCGGGGTTTGGGGCCAGCCGCCGTCGGCCTGCTGGGCGGCGAGGAGTTGCCGGGTCTGGGCTTGAAAGGCGGTGGGACTGGCCTCAAGCAAGCGCAGGGCGCGGAGGCGGTAAACGCTGTCCTCGGTGTTGGCGGCGGGGGTGTTCAGCAGCCATTGTTCGGCGGCGTCGGTGCGGGAGTGGATGCGCAGGGCAAGTTCGGGTTTGCGGTGTTGGCGCAAGGCGCGGAGGACGAGGTAGGTGGTGGTGAAATGGCTGCCGACCGTGGGCGGACGGCGCATGGGCGGGGCCCAGTGATCGAGGCTTTTGCTGTCGCGGAGGAAGTAGTCCGTGGCGGCCGTGGTGATGGGGTCCGGGGGCCAGCCGGCGGTGTCGAGGATCCAGAGCGCGTTGCCCGGGCCGTCGGCGGTGCCGGCGATGGCCCAGCCGTCTTTGAAGCGGGGAGCGTCTTCGAGCAGGCTGAGGTAGGCGCGGGTGAACTGGTCTTCGAGATTGCCGGTGTTGACGGGGAAACCACGAGCCCAGGCGTCGTGGATGACCAGCGACGGGTGCGCACCGTGATGACAGGTGAAGCACGCACGTTCCTGAAGGGCGAAGGCGGAGCTGCGTTCGATGAGCGGCAGCGCGCGGGTAACGGCGGCCCGCAGCGTCTCCAAGGAAACGCCGCCGACCTCATCCGCACGGACGGTAATGAAAATCTGACCGAGCAGCAGCACCAGCAGGATGCTTCGCAACAGGCTGGGGCGGAATGGGCGGAAAAGCTTCATCAATAATGCAACTTTGGGTTCGACGTGTGGCGGGTTTGCGAAAATCGCGTTTTCGGCGGAAATATTTGTTGATGCGGCTTCCGGCGGGCGGGGCCGGTCGGCGCGCGGCTCCGGCGAGAAGGAGCGTTTGGAATTGGCTGGTGGTGGCGGCAAGCGTAGAAGCGGCGTGATGGCGGATGGGAAGCTCGAGTTGCCGGTGACGGTGTCGTCGCGCGCGGGGTGCGTCGCCCGCGAGGAGCGGGTGCATGGCCTGGATAATCTGCGGGCCGTGGCGATGCTGCTGGGGATTGTGCTGCACGCGGGGATTTCGTTCATGACGGTGCCGTCGCCGTGGCCGGTGCGGGATGTCGCGCGGCACTGGAGTTTTGATGTGACAGTGGGGGTGATTCACGGGTTTCGCATGCAGCTGTTTTTCTTTCTGGCAGGTTTTTTTGCGCGGTTGTTGCAGGAGCGTCTGGGGGCATGGGGTTTTGTGAAGCAGCGGTGGGTGCGGATCGGGGTGCCGTTTGTCGCGGGGATGGTGATGATTCTGCCGATGGTGGGGGTGTTGTGGTTCTGGGGGGCTGCGCGGTTGGCGGAGGCGCCGGAGCTGCCGTTCGAGCGGGAGTTGCGGGCGCGGTCCATTCCGACGGGGCATCTGTGGTTCCTGCAATATTTGTTGGTGTTCTATGGGGTGGCGGTGGCGGCTGCATGGGTGGGACGGCGGTTGCCGGCGTGGCTGCCGGAGGTGTTGGACCGGGGTTTTGAGCGGTGGTTGCGATCGTGGACGCGGGCGTTCTGGTTGGTGCCGTTGACGGTGGTTTGTTTGTGGAACGGGCCGATGTGGGGCGAGGTGGAACACGCGGGTTTGGAGGGCGTGCTACGGTGGCGGGTGGTGGGTTATTACGGGTTGTTTTTCGCCGTGGGTTGGTGGCTGCACCGGCGGAAACTTTTGCTCGGGGAATTGTCGCGGTTTCTGAAGTCAGGTTTCGGGTTGGCGGCGGTGGCGTTGCTGGTGCATTGGGGTTTGCTGGGGCAGGGGGCAAAGCCGGGGCACGCGAATTACCATGCGCTCAAGGTGGTGAGTCTGAGTTGTGCGTCGTTGTATGCGTGGCTGATGACGCTGGCGGTGACGGGTTGGTTCCTGCGGTTTGCAGGGCAGCATCGGCCGTGGGTGCGGTATCTGGCGGATGCATCGTATTGGTGTTACCTGATGCATCTGGTGCCGGTGCTGTGGCTGCAGATCGTGCTGGCGGAATGGCGGGTGAACGGGTGGATCAAGTTTGCGCTGATCAACGCGGTGACCATGTTGTTCCTGATGGTGAGTTACCACTGGTGCGTGCGGTACACGTTCATTGGAACGGTGTTGAACGGGCGGCGGGCGCGGTGAGGTGGGGCGGGTGGCGGGGATTGTTTGACTACAGAGACACGATGAACACGGAGCCGGGGCAGCCTCGAACCCTTGGAGGCGCCCATTAGAGTCGGAGGCATCCTGTGCGGTTGACCCGCTGCGGTTGGTGCTTCCCGCACACAGCCGCGCTCCGGGAAAAAATCCTCGCGACGTGCGGGGATTCGGCAGGGTTGGTTACCGAGCGGCGGGGCCTAATCGCAGGGGATTGCGGCGTTCACGGCGCAGCGAGCCATGCAAGCAAGAGGCGGGTTCCCACGGCACGGCGCGGCGTGAGCCTCAGATTAACGTTGTTGGTGGCCGAGCGGTCGGCGGCGGTGGCGGTGATGGTCGAGGTCGTAGCCGCCCTTGGTGCGGGCTTGGACGATGAGGGAGTGCGGGCGCTGGGGGTTGACGAGGGTGACGGCCGCGGGCGTGGCGCGGAGGTCGGTGATGGGGTCGGCGGGCGCGGCGAGGGAGCGAGAAGCGGCGAGCAGAGCGCAGGCGAAAATGAGCAGTGGTTTCATGGGGTGGAAAGGGGAATTTGACCACAGAGACACGATGAACACAGAGAAGGCGAGCCGCCACCACACTGGCGGTGCGTTTGGAGTGCGGTGACTCGTCACCGCTTTTTCGAGGCGACTTGTCGCCGTCGGACGAAGGAGCGCATCGGCTTGGTGCGGGGCGTTCGCGGCTCGCGCCAGCGGTGGCGTGCGCGCGGGATTGGAGCCGTGCAGGACTTCGACGGCGACAAGTCGCCTGCGCGAAAGCGGTGACGAGTCACCGCACTCCAAAGGGTTGCGGCTTCGCCGCTCGGTGCTCATCGCGTCTCTGTGGTTCAAAATCGGTTTCATTTCACTTCTTCGCCTCCGCCTGTTTTGCGGGCGGCGGGTCGGGTGGGAGGATTTTTACGGCGAATTCTAGGTCGCGGGATTTGACGGTGGCGGCGGCGAAGGGTTTGCCGGAGGCGGAGAGTTTGAGGCCGGGGAAGTCGCCGGGCTTGGTGGTGGCGGGGAATTTGAGGGCGAACTTAAATTCGGTCGCGCCTTCTTTCACGGTGGCGGTGGTGGGGGCGGTCGCGCCGGCGGGGAGGTTGGAGAGGGTCACGGTGACGTCGCCTTTGGCACCGGCGAGGCGCTCGATCTGGCCGGTGAGTTCGAGGGTTGCGCCGGTCTTGGGGTCGAGCTTCACGGGGGCGGGCGCGGGGAGTTTGACGACGAGGGGATTGAGGACGGGGAAGTCGCGGGGCGGCAGGTAGGCGATGGCTTCGACGGTGCGGCGGTCGCGCTTGAGGAGTTCGGCTTTGAAGGCGAGTTGATGCGGGAGATCAGGGAGATCGCCGGGGATGACGAGGATGATTTCGGCGTCGTTCTTCGCTTTTTGCGCTGCTTCGGCGGCGGCTTTCTGCGCGGTGGCGAGGGCGGTTTCGGCGGCTTGAACTTTTTTGGCGGCGGCGGCTTTGGCGGGTTCGTCCTTGGCGGCGGCGGCTTCTTTTTGCGCAGCCGCGAGGGCGTTGGTGGCGGGGGCGAGGGCGTCGAAGGCGGCCTGGGCTTTTTTGTCGTCTTCGATGAGGACGGCTTTTTCTTCGCGCAGGACGCGGGCGGGATCGACGGCGTTGTTCAGGAAAAGGCGGGCCTGGCTGGTGAGGAGCGTGAGGCGCACAGGGCCGTCGTGGCCGAGGGGGCGGGTGCAGGTGAGCGGGAGGGTGAGTTTGCCGCCGAGGGTGAGGGTGGAGTTCGTGGGCGTGAGTTTGCCCCATGCGGCGGTGAAGGCGAAGGCGGGCTTGGGCGCGGCGGCGAGGGCGAGATCGTTTTCGAGCCAGGGCTGAAATTTTCCCAACTGCGCGCTCTCGAAACGCGCGGGGGCGGCGAGGTCTTTCGCCTTGCCGGTGAGGGCGGTGATGAGCGGCGGCAGGGGTTGATCGGTGGTGAGGGTGAGGAGCGTGCCGGTGGCGTTGGCTTGGATGACATGGCCGGAGATTTTCACGCTGGCGGGCAGGCGGTCGAAGGCGACGGTGATGGGGCCGTCGTAGCCGTCGCGGCGGGCTTCGACTTTGAACACGCTGGTCTGGCCGGGTTGCAGGGTGTGGCTGTCTTCGAGGACGGCGAGGGTGAAGGCGGGCGGTTTTTCCTTGGCCTTGACGGTGACTTGCAGGCGGTAGATGCAGCGCGGGCCGCCGTTGCCATTCACGTCGCGGACGATGGCGAGGAGGTTGGTGACGGCTTTCGGGACTTTGTAAGTGAGGCGCGGGTCGGGGCGGTTGTTGGCGTCGTCGTTGATCGCGAGGCGCGCGCCTTTGAGGTCGCGGAGTTCGAGTTCGGCGTCGATGGGCGAGCCGAGGGAATCGGCGAAAACGTCGAGGTCCACTTCGGATTCGGGCGTGACGGTGAGGGTGTAGGTGTCTTCTTCGCCGGGCTGGCTGATGCGGCCGTTCACGGCGACGGGCAACGCGGGGAGCGCTTGGGGAGCGGAGTTGGTACGGTCTTCGATCAATTCGGGAAGGTCGCTCAACCACACGGTGGCCTGCGGTCCGCTGGCGGTGGCGGGGTCGGGCCAGGGCGCGGGAATCGCGGGACCGGTGCCGCCGGCGGGGAGGCTGACGGTGCGTTTCTCGCCGTCGCGGCCGATCACCTGTACTTCGGCGGAGACGCCGCGTTGCACGGTCGAGGGGAAGGCGAGGTCGGCGTAGGACCAGCGGCCGATTTTCAGGCGGAAATGATTGGGCGCGGTGGCGGCGAATTGGAGGTCGTGGAGTTGGAGGCGGTAGTCGCCGTCGGCGGGGAGCTTGGTTTCGAGGCGGGTGTCGCCGCGGAGGGCGAGGTGGGGGAGGCTCCATTTCAAGAGCGCGCCGTCGGGGGCGAAGAGTTTGAGGACAGGGCGAAGGCGGCTGTCGAGGCGTTGGGCTTCGATTTCGCAGATGATTTCCTGACCGGCCTTGGCGGTGAAGGTGACGTCGCGGACCTGGCTGCCGGAGAGGGTGCCGTGGAGGGCGACGGGGAGAGAGACGGGAGGCGAGCCGGGCTTATCGGAGAAGGGCTGCTGCGGGAGGGAGTCGATGGCGAGGACGCCCTTGGCGGAGACGCCGCCGTCGGTGACGAGCCACCAGTTGTGGAGGCCGGGCTGGGTGCCGGGGGCGAGTTCGATGTCGAGGGTGATGCGGTCGGGCTTGGCGCCGTCCTTGAGGGTTTGTTTGGCGATGCGGGCAGTGGTGAGGAGGCGCGGGTTGGGGAGGAGGTCGGTGCCGGAGAGGGTGAAGTGGGTGGTCTTGCCGATTTGGAGGCCGCGGAGTTCAGGGGGGGTGACGGTGGGCGGGGCGGCGGGGGCGG
>CAZUUP010000128.1:0-11634 GCA_964623105.1 uncultured Akkermansia sp. | reverse complement strand
CCGACGGCGACAAGTCGCCTCGGGAAAGCGGTGACGAGTCACCGCACTCCAAATGACCGCGCCCGCTCAGTTCAAGTAAATGAACTCCTTCACATTGAACAAGACGTGGGCGAGATCGGCCCACACCTGCTGCTCGCGCTTCGCACCCGCGAGGTCGTTGCCGTAGGCGGACGCCTGACTGGCGGTGAAACGCACCGCATCCGCGAGTTCCCCGGCGGTGGGCGACCGTCCGAACGCAGTCAGGTACATGCGGGTAACGCGGGCCTCCGGAGCCGTTTGCTCTCCAGAAAGGATACGCTCCGCCCACATCCGCGCCTGCTGGAGGACAAACGGGTCGTTCATCAGGATGAGCGCCTGCGCGGGGACATTGGAAACATTGCGCCGCCCCATCGAGGTGAACGGTATGGGTGCGTCGAACGCGAGCATCATCGGCGAAAGAAAATTGCGCCGCACCGAGATATAGATGCTCCGGCGTCCATCGCCGTCCAATGGTCCGCTTCCGGGACGCCCACGGCCGTCCATAAATGCCGTAAGATGCACGGGCACACTCGGGCCGCCGACCTTGGGTTGCAACCGTCCGGAAACGGCCAGCAGGGCGTCGCGAATCACCTCGCCTTCGAGGCGGCGGACATTGGCCCGGTGCAGCAGCAAGTTTTCCGGGTCGGCTTCCTCGGCTGCGGCGTCGGCGGGCTGGCTGGACATCTGATACGCGGAGGACAACACCAGCGATCGAATCAATTTCTTCACCGACCAGCGCTGCTCCCGCATGAAATCCAGCGCCAGACGGTCGAGCAACTCACGATGCGACGGGGGTTGACCCAGCACGCCGAAGTTGTCCACCGTCGGGACGATTCCCCGACCGAAGAGATGGTGCCAGACCCGATTCACGATGACGCGGGACGTGAACGGATTGGCGGGATCGAGGATCTCCGTCGCCAGTTCCAACCGGCCGCTGCCGGGCCCGTACTGACGCGGAGCGGGGCCGCTGAGCGCCTCAAGGAAGCGACGTGGCACCACCTCGCGCGGGGCCCGGGAGGAGCCGCGCACGAGCAGAAATTCATCCGTGCCGCTGCCCTCGAACATCGCAGGTGCCGTCTGCGACTCGGGCCTGATTCGGGCCGCCACCTGCGCGCGGCTGGCGCTGAAGGACTGAAGGGCGGTCTGGAATTCAGTCGTCGCCGCCGATTTCGCCGGAAGGAAGAGTTCGCGCTCCCGCACCATGAAGTCCGCAAAGTGCGCCAGCGTGCGGCCCTCGGGCGTTTCTGCAAAACGACCGCCTTCCAAAGCTTCGGTCGCGCGGGCGAACAGCTTTTCGCAAGCCTGCGCCACCGCCGATGCGCCCGGCTCGGGGAGTTGCGCCAGAGTCCCGACCAACAGCGCGTTCGGGTCGCCAAACGGCAGCGCGGGGCGCTCGCCCTGGACCACCATCGCGACGGCGAACTCGCCCGCGTCCGCCGGGCTGAGTTCGACATGGCACCGGCTGCCCTTGTAAGCGCCCAGATTGTGAGACACCCATTGCCAGCGGCCCTTGGTGTCACGCCATTCGGTGAGCGTGGCGTTATGCAGCGGCCCGGCGATGATCAAGTGGGAATTGACCGCTGCATACGCGCGCCCGGCGCCCCGAACGAGATACCAGACCGTCCCGCTGCCGATGGTGAATGACGGCGTCCGCAACGTCTGTTCGGAACGATCCCACTGGCCGAGTTTGCCGTGGTCTTTCTCGTTCTTGGGCGTCCGCAACAATTTCCAGACCGGATCGCGATACGCCGCGGGCTCGGTGATTACTCCGTCCAGCGCCGCCTCTTTCATCGCCCCCAGCCGGGCTTCGCCCGCTCGCAAGGGGCGCGAACCAAAGGCGAACCCATCCTGATACCAAGCGGCGGAAGCTCCCTGCGTATAATCCACCACCACATCCGCCTTGGCGGGCGGATTCCCGGCTGGCGCGGCAGCCTCCGTCTGCATGGCCTGCAGGACCTTGCCTTCAGTGCGCGGTTTCGCCAGCGCGAGCCGGCTGACCGGGTGCAGCGGATGCTCCGTTGCGTCCTTGGCCCTGGCCAGTTCAGCGGACCAGCGTTCGAGCCGGGCGCGATCCAGCAGGCGTTCCGTGGCGACATCATCGACTTTCCGCGGGCTGGCAGCAGCGGCCGCACGCGCCATGTCGATCGCGGCAGTCAGGTAGCCGACGGACTCGCCCAGGGCGGGCTTGGTCGCAGCGGCGAAGCGGCGCAGCAGATCGCGTTGGGCGCTGTCGCGAAGCTGGGCGAGTTCGGTGGCCACCTGACGGTGGGATTCCAGCGTCTCGAAACGCGCCTGCCGGTAGCTCCCGCTGATTAGGAAGCCCGTGAGCGCGTAATAATCCTTTTGCGAAATCGCATCGAACTTGTGGTCATGGCAACGGGCGCAGGCGACGGTGAGGCCGAGAAAGGTTTTGGTCATCACATCGAGGCGGTTGTCCATGCGGTCGCATTCGTCGGCCCGGATGTCCACTGGTGAATGCACTTCCTCCCCGAGAAACCAGAAGCCGGTGCCGAGGATGGATTCGTTCGCACCGGTCTGCGGATGAAGGCGCGGCTTGGGCAGGAGATCGCCAGCCAGGTGTTCGCGCACGAAATCATCATAGGGCACGTCCGCATTCAGGGCGCGGATGACGTAGTCGCGATATTGCCACGCGTTGGGAATGATCGGCTCGAACTCGTGTCCGCGCGTCTCCGCGTACCGCACCAGGTCCAGCCAGTGGCGCGCCCAGCGTTCGCCGAAATGGGTCGAATCCAGCAACCGGTCCACCACGCGTGCAAACGCGTCAGCCGAGGAATCGTTGACGAAGGCCGCGACCTCGGCTGGGGTCGGCGGAAGCCCGGTGAGGTCAAAGCAGGCGCGGCGCAACAGCGTTTCACGGGCGGCGGCGGGAGCGGGTTGGAGCCCCTTGGCTTCGAGCGCAGCCAGCAGGTAACGGTCCGCGACCGACTTCGGCCAGCCGCTCTTTTTCGTTGCCGGCGGAGTCGTGTCACGCAGCGCCTGCCAGGCCCAGTGGTTTTGTTTGCCCTTCTCGATGTCGAAAGCCGCCACCGCCGCCTTTTGTCCCCCGCCCGCGCCCGGCCACGGCGCGCCTTGCTTGATCCAGGCGGCAAAGTCCGCCACGACCGCCGCGGAGAGACGTTCCTTGGGCGGCATTTGCAAATCGGGATTCTGGTAGTTCAGCGCCTGGATCAGGAGGCTCTTCTCGGGCTGTCCCGGGACAATCGCCGGCCGGGTGTCGCCACCCTTCAGCAGACCCTCGCGACTGTCCACATGGAGTCCGCCCTTGAGCTTTTCGCTTCCGGTGCTGTGGCACTTGTAACAGCGCTCGACAAGGACGGGGCGAATCTTTTTCTCAAAGAACTCGGCGGTGTCGTCGGCCCGTCCGACCGCCGCCAGCGCGGCGAGGACCAAGGCCAGGAGGGCGATGCGAAAGAGCGGATGCCCGGAGATGCAAAATGGAACAAACATGGTGCTTGGTGAGTTTACCGGGGTCTGACGGGCTGCCAATCAACAAGAATTCAGACGGAACGATGCCGCGGGAGGGGAACCGCTCGCGGCGCACGTGCCTTTGTGGTGGTCGCGTCCACGACTCAGTTCGATCATTTTCCGCCGTTCCAACCGATGGAAAAAAACTCATCGGCGTGGTCTCCAGCGCGACGGCTCTTTCCCGTTCGCATCCCAAATGACCGCGCAACACCGAAAAATCCGCGCGCGACGACAGGGTCTTCAGCGCAGCGGAGCCCCGGTGATGGGTTGGCCGTTGGTGTCGAGAATCTGGACTTCGTGGATGCCGGGACCCTTTTCCTCGGTGAACGTCCAGACGACTTTTTTGTCAGGCGTGACCTCGATCAGTTTTGTCCGCTTGGCGCCAATGCCGTAGGCGCAAATGACGGTGTTGCCGTTCGGCAGGCGCTGGCCGCCGCAGGCGTCCTTGATGAGCTTGTCGGGCAGATCGTCGTTGCTCAACTGCCAGACGGTCTTGCCCGCGGGATCGACCTCGATGACCACGTTGCCGTAGGTGCAGTTGATGAGCGTGTTGCCGTTCGGGAGCCGGATGGCAGTGAAGGCCCAGTTCGGCGTCGCCACTTCCCAGGCGATCTTGCCATCGGGCTTGTATTCGCGGACGACCTTGTCGAAGAGATGCGGCACAAGGTAGTTGCCGTTGGCAAGCTTGCGCGTCATCCGCGTCTGCATGTGAAAGTTGGTCTTCTGACAGCTAATCGGGACCTCGACGACGATCTTGCCCTCGCGGTTGACCTCCAGAATCCGCGGATTTGGACCGGCCTCGGTGAGCATGATGTTACCGTTGTCGAGCGACTGGGCGGTGTTCACCTCGGCCTGTGTGCCCTTGAAAGAAAAGACCACCTTGTTGTCGCGCGTGATTTCAACCACGCCGCCGCCGGGGAAATCTTTGCTCTTCGAGACCGCGAGCAGCAGGTTGCCGTTCGGCAGGACATAGCCGTCGCGGGTGTTGCCGGGATAACGCCAGACGACCTTCCCGTCGCCATCCACGATGCGGGTGTCACCGCCGGTGGCGAGAAACGAGTGCTTGATCGCCGACGCCGGCGCTTCAGCCGCGCGGGCGGCGACCGGAAATAGCGCGGCAAGAACGGGGAGCAAACTCAGCAAAAGAAGACGACGGGTGGAAAGGCGGGATTTCATGTGCGCGAAATCTTGCACAAACCCGTCGCCGGCGGAAGCAGGAAGTCGGTGGGGATTTAAAGGGGCTGTACATGCCGCGTAGGTTAGCCGAGGGCGCCGACGGAGGGACGGTCCCAGCGGGTGGAGCAAGCCTGTGGAGTGCGGTGACTTGTCACCGCTTTGGAGCAGGCGACTTGTCGCCGTCAAACTCCGATGGACGTGAACAATTCCAAGCAACGCGAAGAACTCCGAAGGACGTGGAACTAACGGAACCGGCGCGAAGTTGACGAAAGGGGGCGTGAAACCGACGAAGGGCTGTTCACGGCTCGCGCAAGCGGTGGCACGCCCGCGTGACCGGAGCCGCTCTGAAGTTCGACGGCGACAAGTCGCCTGCGCGAAAGCGGTGACTTGTCACCGCACTCCAAAAGCGGCGCGGCGCGACGTGGCCTTTGCTCCCGTTGCGATTTGTAAAGAGAGTGCGATGGGCAGCCTGCTTCGCAGTGGCTCTGGCGCGCACCCGTTCTCAGCCCGCCGCGATGGAAAACAGATTGAACCGGGGAGCGGCGCGAGGCGAAGGTGGAGCGCATGATGTTAATCAAGACCCGGGTGGCGCCGAGCGCGATTCATGGGATGGGATTGTTCACCGTCGAACCGGTGAAGCGGGGGACGCCGGTATGGCGGTTTGAACCGGGGTTTGATCACGATTTTTCACCGTCGGCTTTCGCGGCGCTGCCTCGGCTGGCTCAGGACCACACCCGGTGGTTCTGCTTTGTGAGCAAAGTGGACGGGCACGTGATCCTGAGCGGGGATCACGCCTGTTTCATCAACCATTCGGCGGCGCACAACACCGGGGCGCCGGCGGAGGCGGTGGCACCCGTGACCACGGTGGCGTTGCGGGACCTGGCCGCCGGGGAGGAGATCACGTGCGACTATTGGAGCTACGACGCGGATACGCCATGGAAGCTGGGACTGGTCCCGGTGGACGCGCCGCTCGGCGCGACGGTCCGGCGTGGTTGAAGAAATGCGCAAGCGGGCGTCCTCCACGGCCACATGAAATACCGCCAGCAGGTGGGGCGCGTCTGTCCCAGCGCGCCGTTCGCGGGTAAGCCTACCAGCGGCGCGCTGAGGACAGACGCGCCCCACCTTGCCGCCGGCCTCTCCCACAACTGATCGCTTTCCGACGGCCGGGAGTCCGGGGTTCCACCTTGTCACGCACGGCACCCGCAACTAGTTTGCCGGTCCTGTGCATCCGATCGCATTCAAATTCTTCAATCTGGAAGTCCATTGGTACGGCATCCTTGTCGCCACGGGGTTTTTGACCGGACTTTGGACGGCGCGGCGACGGGCGGCGCGACAGGGGATTTCCGAGGACACGGTGGTGGACCTGAGTTTCTGGATTCTGGTCGGGGCGCTGGTGGGGGCGCGGGCGTTGTATATCGTGACTTACTGGGACGAACTCGCCGGCCTGCCATTCCTCGACATTCTGCTCCAGCGTTCCGGACTGGTGTTTTACGGCGGATTGATCGGGGCGGTATTGCTGGCAATCGTGGTGCTGTGGCGCAAGCGGCTGCCGCTCTGGAAAATCGGGGACGCAATGGCGCCGAGCATCGCACTCGGGCACGCATTCGGGCGACTGGGCTGCCTGATGACCGGCTGCTGTTACGGACGCACCTGCGAGCTGCCCTGGGCGATCCGGTTCCCCGACGGGCACGCGACGCAAGGGATCGGGGTTCATCCGGTCCAGATTTACGAGTCGGTGCTGAATTTCGCGCTCTACGCCGGGCTGGAATGGTTCTACCGGCGGAAGAAGTTCGATGGCCAGGTGTTCGCGTTTTACCTGCTCATCTACGCGGTGCTGCGGGCGGTGGTGGAATCGTTCCGGGGCGACTACGCGGTTCGGTTGCTGCTGGGGGTGCTCACGCCGGGGCAGACGGTGAGCATTCTGATTCTGACGGCAGGCGCGGGGTTGTACTGGCACTGCTCGCGGCTGGCGGCACGGGCAAAGGCCGGCCGATGAAGGCAGACGCAAACGTTGGCGTCACCCGTGTCATGCCCAAACCCACGGAAAGCCTGACGGTCGAGAAATCGCTTCCCGACGAGCGGCTGGACCGGTTTTTAACGCAGCAGTTTCCGGAAATTTCGCGGGGAACCTTTCAGCGGCTCATCGACGAAGGGCGTGTGCTGGTGAACGGCGCGCCGGTGAAGCAGACCCATGCACCGCGGGCAGGGGAGAAAGTGATCATTCATTTTCCGGAAGCGCGTCCGGCGGAGGCCTTGCCCCAGGACATCCCGCTGGCGGTGATTTACGAGGACGCGGATCTGATTGTGATCAACAAGCCGCCGGATCTGGTGGTGCATCCCTCCAATGGACACGAAGACAACACGCTGGTGAACGCCCTGTTGCACCATTGCGGGGAACAGCTCAGCGGCATCGGCGGGGTGGCGCGGCCGGGGATCGTCCACCGGCTTGACCTCGAGACCAGCGGCTGCCTGGTGGTGGCCAAGAACGACGCCACGCACATTGCCTTGCAACAGCAGTTCGCCACGCGAACGGTGGAAAAGACGTACCACGCCATCGTCTGCGGCGTGGTCCCGAATTCACGGGGCGAAATCCGCGCAGCCATCGCGCGGCATCCCACACATCGGAAGCGGATGGCGGTCACGGACGGCGAAGGCCGGGACGCGTGGACGAGCTACCGGGTGACCACGCGGATGGAGCACGCGACCTTGGTGGAATGCGCGATCCACACCGGCCGCACGCATCAAATCCGGGTGCATTTCCAGCACCTCGGGTATCCGGTGGTGGGCGACAAGATTTACGGCAAACGGCAGAGCGCCACCCTGCGGGACCTGACCGGCTATGAGGCCCCGCGGCAGATGCTGCACGCGCGCCAGCTCGCCTTCACGCATCCACGCTCGGGCGAGGAGAAGGTCTTCGCGGCTCCCTGGCCGGCGGATTTCGAGGATGCCATGCTGCGGCTGAAAGGCGAAGCCGCGGAACAGGGCTGACGGGAACGAAGGTATCAGGCCCGTTGGCAGTTACTTTTTGGGCGCCGCCGGCTTCTTGTCGGCGGGCTTGGGCGTGCCGGCGGAGGTAAGGTTCCGTTTATCGTCGAGGAATTGATTCAACTCGGCAGGATCAAGTTCGACCTTGGCGCCGCCTTCGGGCACCGCGATTTTGGCGGACCAAAGGATGCCGTTGACGACGAGTTTGCGCTGACCTTCGGCACCCCAGTTCTTGTGGAGATCCGCGCCGGTGAAGCCGAAGCCGCGCCCGCCGTCGGGGCGTTCATAGGCCCAGCCGATGACCTCGGCGCGTCCGTTGTGTTTCTTGGCGTCGGCGCTGCTGCGAGATTTGTCGGGCACTTGGCCGGCGATGAGCGGAACGAAGCCTTTGTCGGCGAAGTGAAGGTTGTAGAGCCAGCCGTCGCCGGGCGCGGCGAATGGTTTCACACCGCGCGTGACGGCGTGGTCAGGGAACTGGCTGAACTCCATGTCCCAATGGCCGCGGCAACCGATGTCTTTGAGGAACACGCCGCCGAGCCACGCTTTGACCTGGTCGGTCTGCGGGCCGAGCGGGAAATCCACGGCCTGATGCAACAATACCAAGCCGGTGTCGCCCGCCATCGCGCGCTTGAGAACCTGCCAGCGCTCGGCGTCGAGGAACGGTTGTTTGCCGCCCCCATCGCCGAAATACACGATTGCCCGGGCTTTCTCGAAAATCTTCTCGTTCTTCGGCCAGCCGTCACGGGCCATCACAGGCCAGACGCCGGGCGTGGCCTTGAGCCATTTCATCAAGAGCGCGCAGCCGGCGAAGTATTCGTGCTGGCCGGATTTGTTGCTCGGCGTGCCGGCGAGCAGGACGATTTTGGCGAGCGCGGGATCGGTGGCGTCCACTTCGAGCGGGATGGCGGATTGATCGAACGCATCGGCGGCGCGCGCCGGGGTTGAGGCCGTGGCGAGGCAGCCGAGGAGGAAGGCGCAGGTGAGGACGGGGCGGAGGGTGATCATAATGTGTGAGGGAGGAGGAGTGAAACCGAAAGACTAGCGGTGCGAATGATGGTGCGCAGGAGCGCGGCGTTTACGCCGCAAAGGGTGTGATGGCGGAGAGAGCGTTCGGGTTGACCGACGGTTAAGTTGCGTGTGGACGCCTCTGCGGCGTGAACGCCGCGCTCCGAGGGCGGTGCCTCACGCGATGATGTCCTTCACCACATGCCCGTGGACATCGGTGAGCCGGAAGTCGCGACCGTCAAAGCGGTACGTGAGTTTTTCGTGATCCAAGCCGAGCAGATGCAGGATCGTGGCATGGAGGTCGTGCATGTGGATCTTGTTGTCCACGGCAAGGTGTCCCCATTCGTCGGTCGCGCCGTAAGCAATACCGGGTTTCACGCCGCCGCCCGCGAGCCAGACCGTGAAACCGCCGGGATTGTGGTCGCGACCGGTGCCGTTTTTCTCGGCGTAGGGGGTGCGCCCGAATTCGCCGCCCCACCAGACGACCGTGTCCTCGAGGAGACCACGCTGCTTCAAATCCTCGAGCAATCCGGCGACGGGTTTGTCCACGGCGAGCGCGTGGTCCTTGTGCTTGGGCAGGTTGGAATGCTGATCCCACGCGGGATTGGCCGAATTGTCGCCATACGTCACCTGCACGTAGCGCACGCCGGATTCGCACAGGCGGCGGGCCATGAGGCATTGGCGGCCGAAATTATCCGTGGGTTTCTCGCCGATGCCGTAGAGCGCCAGGGTCGCCGGGGATTCCTTGGAGAGATCCAGCACGTCCGGAGCGTTGCGCTGCATGCGCCACGCGAGTTCGTAGGAATTGATGACGGCCTCGAGTTCCGAATCGCCCGGATGCCGCTTCAATTGCTCGGCGTTGAGTTCCTGCATCAACTCGAAGCTCCGGCGCTGCTCGGCCGGGGAAAGTTTCGGGTTGGTGAGATTCCGGATGCTCGCCTCGGCGATGGGGCTGCCGGCCTTGCCGATCCCGGTGCCTTGATGGATTGAGGGCAGGAAGGCATTGCCGAAATTGCGCGGCCCGCCGTTGCCGCTGGAGGGATTGAGGCTGACGAACGCCGGCAGATTCTCATTTTCCGCGCCCAGTCCGTAGCTGACCCACGAACCGATGGACGGCCGGATGAAGTTGGTCGAACCGCAATGAAGGAACAGCGTGGCCGGGCCGTGCGCCACGCCCTCGGTGTGGAGCGAGTGCAGGAAGCACAGGTCGTCGGCCTTGCGCGCCATGTGCGGGAAAAGGTCCGAACCCCACCGCCCGCTCTGGCCGTGTTGGGCGAACTTCCACAGCGGCTTCATCACGCGCTGGCTCGAACCCTCGCGTTTCCCGCTGTTGGCGATCTTGCGGGCATCGTCGAAGGCCAGCATCTGGCCGTCCTTGGCGTCCAGCAAGGGCTTGTAATCGAAAGAATCCACGTGGCTCACCCCGCCCTGCATGAAGAGGAATATCACCCGTTTGGCGCGCGGGGTATGATGGGCCAGGCGCAGGCCGATGGGATTGGCCAGGCCCGCACGGGCGCGTTCGGCGGCCAGGCCGGCCAGCGCGAGATAGCCAAAGCCGCAGGCAAGGTTTTTCAGCGCATGGCGCCGGGACAGTGGGCTGGTTTGAAACATATCGCTGCGTTCATTGCCGGGTTCCCACCCGCGGAGAAAGCATTCTGTCGCGACGCGGGAACCGGGCGGACTTTCACGCTGGTACAATACGCTTTAGCTCCCGTTTCCTTCAAATGATTTTACCGGGGCATCGCCACCGTTCCCGGCGGGCAAGCGAGGCTCATCATCCGCCACCCTTGAACCGGCGCGCCGCACATCGGACATTTGCCGGCGCCCCGGCAGTTGCCAAGGTGGGCGGACGGCATAAACTTCCGTCAGACACCGGCATTCCATAACCAATCAAAAAACCAATTGAAGCCGCCGCCGCCCCCATTAGTCTGAAACCCGCAATCTTGTAACCAAGCCATGAAAAAACTCTGCCTCGCCATCGGTCTTCTCGCGGTAGCCTTCGCTGCCGAAGCGGCCGACAAAAAAATCATCTTCATCGCCGGACGTCCGAGTCACGGACCGCTCTCGCACGAGCACCGCGCGGGCTGCCTGCTCCTCGCCAAGTCCCTCGCCGGCGTGCCCGGCGTCGTCACCGAGGTCCACACCAACGGCTGGGTTTCCGACGAGAAAGTTTTCGAGGGCGCAGCGGCGGTCGTGGTGTACAGCGACGGCGGCGGCGGCCATCCGTTCCTCGCCGGCAACCGCCTGCAAACCATCGGCGCGCTCGCGGCCAAAGGCGTCGGCATCGGTGCGATTCATTACGCGGTCGAACCGACCACGGCCAAGGGCAACAAGGAATTTCAAGACTGGATCGGCGGCTGTTTCGAGACCTTCTGGTCCGTGAACCCCCACTGGGACGGCGATTTCACGAGCCTCCCCGCCCACGAAGTCACCACCGGCGTGAAGCCCTTCAAGACCAACGACGAGTGGTACTATCACATGCGGTTCCGCCCCGGCATGAAGGACGTCACCCCGATTCTCACCGCCTTGCCCCCGGTCCAGACCGTCCGCTGGAAAGTCGGCGACAAACCCTCAAGCCACGGCGGCAACGAAGGCGCGTATCAGGACGCCGTCGTGAAACGCAATCCCCAACACGTCATGTGGGTCACCACGCGACCGGATGGCGGGCGCGGCTTCGGTTTCACCGGCGGTCACAATCACCTGAACTGGGGCAACGAAAACCAGCGCAAGCTGGTCGGCAACGCCATCCTCTGGATCGCCAAGGCCGCCATTCCCGCGGGCGGAGTCGTCTCGCAGGTCACGCAGGAAGATCTCATGGCCAATCTCGATCCGAAGCAGGGTGCCAAGCCCAGGCCCACCCCGCCGGCCAACAAGCCCGCGGACAAACCCAAGTCCTGAACCCCGCCGCACGCAAAACCCATCGTTGACCCGCCGCCCGGGCTGATTCCCATGAACACGTTTCGC
>CAZUUP010000127.1:0-11650 GCA_964623105.1 uncultured Akkermansia sp. | reverse complement strand
TGCGGCTGGGGATGGGCAACGTTAAGCTTGCCAAACGGGGTCACAACCCTAAGTTTGCGCGCTCAATTTAAACGGAATTATGTTTTCAGTCGCATTTTACGCCTTGCTGGCACAGACGACCCCGCCGCAACAGCCGCCCTTTTGGGTCAACATGGTGCCGCTGGTCTTGCTGATGGTCGTGTTTTATGTCGCCATCCTGCGTCCGCAGCAGAAGAAGGCAAAGGAGTTGGCGGCGTTGCTGGAGGGTTTGCGGAATGGCGACAAGGTGGTTTCGACTTCGGGAATCGTCGGGGTGGTGGTCGGGATCAAGGAGAAGAATGTGACGATCCGGTCGGCGGATGCGAAGATTGAGATTCTAAAATCATCGGTTGCCGAGATCACGGAACGGGGCGCGGCAGCACCGGCAAACTGAACGGATCATTTAAGGCCCAGCCCGGACCGCCCGAGGAATTCTACTACATGAAGCGCAATAACACCTGGAGAGTCGTCGCCGTATTATTTGTTTTGGTCTGGGCCTTGTTCGAGTTGTATCCGCCCACGCCGCGTCCGCTGGTGGATGAATTCATCCGGCGCGCCAGCAACAAGGACACGAATTTCAATGCCATCGTCGAGCGGGTGCAGGCGTTGCAGCAGGGGTCAGCCACCGGGAAGAAGGCGGGCGAGAACGCGTACAAGCATCTGGTCCAGGCGATTGGCACGAACGCCATCGCGGGCTTTTTCCCGACGATCAATGTGTCGGCGGAGAAGGAGCCGACGCGGGCGATCCTGAACCGGTTGCAGCGGGATGCGGCGGGGCGGATCAAGCTGGGGCTGGATTTGCAGGGCGGGACGTCGTTCCTGGTGAAGATGGACGCGACGAAGCTCCTGACGGACACGAACCGGACGGACACGGCGGCGGTGAAGGAGACGGCATTGTCCCATGCGGTGGAAGTGTTGCGGAAGCGGATTGACAAGTTCGGGGTCGCGGAACCGGTAATCCAGCCGGCGGGCGAGGATCGCATTCTGATCCAGATGCCGGGTTTGTCAGAATCCGAGAACCAGAGCGTGCGGAGTCAAATCGAGAAGGCGGCGTTTCTGGAATTCCGGATGGTGCATCCGCAATCGGATGAGTTGGTGCGGGAGGGGCGCCTGGCGCCGGGTTATGAATTGCTGAAGGAAAAGCGGAAGGGACGGGATGGCAAGGAAGTGCTGGTCTCGTATCTCGTGAAGCGGGCGGCGGAGTTGGGATTGACGGGCAAGAACGTGACGCGGGCCAATGTAAACCGGGATCCGATCACGATGCGTCCGGAGATTCATTTCACGCTGGACTCGGTGGGAGCGGAGAAGTTCGCGCGGATTACGCGGGAGAACATTGGGCGGCAGATGGCGATCGTGCTGGACGGGGAGTTGTATTCGGCACCGACGATTCAGGGCGAGATTCCCAGCGGAAGCGGGCAGATCACGGGCAGCTTCGACCTGAAGGAGGCGATCGAGCTGGCAAATGTGCTGGAGAATCCGCTGGAGGCACCGGTGAGAATCGAGGAGGAACGTCGGGTGGATCCGTCGCTGGGCGCGGACTCGATCAAGAGCGGCATCACGGCGGCGTTGATTGGTACGGCGGCGGTGGCGGTGTTCATGCTGGTGTATTACATGCTGGCCGGATTGGTGGCGAATGTGGCGTTGATCCTGAACATCATCGTGCTGCTGGGGGTGATGTGCTCGATCGACACGACGCTGACGTTGCCGGGCATTGCAGGCATTGTGCTGACCATCGGCATGGCGGTGGATGCCAACGTGTTGATTTACGAGCGTATCCGCGAGGAGTTGGCGGCGGGCAAGTCGCTCCGGGGCGCGGTTTCTGGCGGGTATGACAAGGCGTTTGGAACGATCTTTGACTCGAATCTGACGACGTTGATTGCGTCGGTGGTCCTGATTTATCTGGGCACGGGTCCGGTGAAAGGCTTCGGTGTCACGCTGACGATTGGTGTGTCGGTGAGCATGTTCACGGCGCTGGTGGTTACGCGGCTGATCTTTGACTGGCTGCTGGAGAAGGACTTGATCAAGGGGTTGCCGATGTTGCAGTTGGTGAAGGGCAACGGGATCGACTTCATGAAGTGGGCGAAGATGGCTTTCATTGCGTCGTGGGTGTTGATCGTGATCGGCAACGCTTACGGGATCAAACGAGGCAAGGATGTGCTCGGGATTGATTTTGCGGGTGGCGACAGCCTGGCCATCCGGTTCGATCCGGCGCAGAAGGGCGAGGTCGCAGTGGACAAGCTCCGGGATTTCATCGGTGGCTTGAAAGCGGGTGACCCGATGATCCAGTTTCAGCGGGATCTGGCGACCGGGCGGGAGACGCTGCGCGTGACGGTGGCCTTTGATGCGGGAGCGCGGGTGTTCAGCGAGTTGCAGAAGAAGTTCCCGGCGGCCAAGCTGGAGGTTTTGAGCCTGGACAAGGTGGGGCCGACGGTGGGGCGGGAGATTTCCAAGTCGGCGCTGCTGGCGGCGTTTATCGCGATGTTCGGGATTCTGGTGTACGTGGCGTTCCGGTATGAGTTTTCGTTCGCGGTGGGCGCGGTGCTGGCGATTATTCACGACATCCTGATGACGATGGGCTGGTTTTTCCTGACGGGCCGGGAGTTGAGCGCGCCGATTGTGGCGGCGGTGCTGACGATCATCGGTTTCTCGATCAATGATACGATCGTGATCTTCGACCGGATTCGCGAGGATCTAAAACTGGGGGTGCGGGGATCCTTCAAAGAGTTGATGAACCAGGCGTTGAACCAGACCTTGAGCCGCACGGTGATCACGTCAGGAACGGTGTTTCTGGCGACTTTGTCCCTGTATTTGTTTGGCGGGGGCGTGGTGAACGACTTCGCGTTTACGTTCCTCGTCGGCATCGTGACGGGAACGTATTCGAGCATTTACATCGCGAGCGCGGTGGTGCTGTGGTGGCACAAGGGGCAGCGGCCAAATATCGGCAGTCAAGTCGCGCCGGTGCCGGCCGAGCCTGTTCGGGCCTGAGGTGCGGCCATGCCGCCGGAGGATCCCACCCACCCATTCGCATGGGTGGGCTTTGTTTTTTTCATCCTCGTCCTTCTGGCGCTGGACCTGGGGGTGTTCCACCGGCACGCGCACGTGGTGAAATTCCGGGAGGCGATGGGCTGGTCGATGGTGTGGGTGACGCTGGCGATGGGCTTTGCCGGGGGATTGTGGCCGACGCGGGGCCGGGAGGACGCGCTGGAGTTCATCACCGGCTATCTGATCGAGATGTCGCTGTCGATGGACAACGTCTTTGTCATCGCGCTGTTGTTCGCGTATTTCCGGGTGCCGGATCAGTATCAGCACCGCGTATTGTTCTGGGGGATTTTGGGGGCGCTGGTGATGCGGGGGTTGATGATCGGGTTGGGTGCGGTGCTGGTGCAGCGGTTCCACTGGATGCTGTATGTGTTTGGGGGATTTCTGGTGTTCACGGGAATCAAAATGATGGTGGCGGATGATGAGGGGGTGCATCCGGAGCGGAACCCGGCGATCCGGCTGGCGCGGCGTTTCTTCCCGGTGGCGACGGACTTTGATGGCGACCGGTTTCTGACCCGGATGAACGGACGGCGGGCGTTGACGCCGCTGGCGCTGGTGTTGTTGCTGGTGGAGACGACGGACCTCATTTTTGCGCTGGATTCGATCCCGGCAATTTTCGCGGTGACGCAGAAACCGTTCATCGTGTTTACGTCGAATGTGTTCGCGATCCTGGGGTTGCGGTCGTTGTATTTTGTACTGGCGGGGGCGATCGCGGCGTTTCGGTATCTCAAGATCGGGCTGTCGGTGGTGTTGATTTTCATCGGGGCAAAGATGCTGCTGCCCCTGGTGGCGGCGCGGGTGCCAGCGCTGGCGGGGTGGAACATTTCAACCGGGATGTCGCTGGCGGTGGTGGCGGGCATCCTGCTGGCGGCAATCGGGCTTTCGATTGTGGTGGCGCGACGGAAGGGTGGCGCTTCGCCGGATTGAAAGCGGGCTGGTGGTTGACCGGGAAAATTTGGAAATTCCGCCGATGAGCGCGCAGCCGTTGTCGAAATGTCTGAGTGACCTGTTGGAGGATTCCGGCGGGGGGGCGGCGCTGACGGTGAATGAGGTGATTGTGCGAACGGGAGGGCGGGGCGCGTATCTGTTGATCATGTTGCTGAGCCTGCCGTTCATTTCGCCGATTCCGTTGATCGGGGTGAGTTCGATTCTGGGGCCGGTGATTGCCTTGCTGGCGTGGCGATTGGCGTGGGGCAGGCCGGCGTGGGTGCCGCGGTCGATGGGTGAGCGGTTGTTGCCCGCGGGGTTGCGGGAATTCCTGCGGGGCGGTGGCGTGCGGGCGCTGCGGTGGATCGAGCAGGGAGTGCGGCCGCGGGCGTCGGGGTGGATGCGTTGGCGGGCGGCGCGACTGGTGCATTGCGGGATCATCGCATTGATGGGCTTGTTGCTGGCCTTGCCGCTGCCGATCCCGTTCACCAATTCGCTGCCGGCGATCACGATACTCGTGTTGTCGGCGAGCATGATGGAGGAGGATGGTTTGGCGGTGGTCGCGGGGCACGCACTGGCAGTGGCGACGGCGGCCTATTTTTTGTTCTCAGCGGGGGCGATTTCGGTGGCATTGATGCGGTTAATGGAGGCGGTGCGGTCGGCTTCGGCATGAAGGCGATGAAATACCGTTGGTCGGTGGCACCAGAACAGGCGTTGCAGGTGAATGCGCTGATGCAGGGGGCGCGCGTGTCGCGGTTGCTGGGGCAGTGCCTGGTAAACCGCGGGATTGGTGCGGCGGAGGACGTGGGGAGGTTTCTGGAGCCGCGATTGCGGTTGTTGGCCGATCCGTTCCTGCTGCCGAACATGGGGCGGGCGGTGGAGCGACTCGCACTGGCGCGGGAACGGGGAGAGCGCCTGGTGATTTTTGGAGATTACGATGTGGACGGGGTGACTTCGACGGCCCTGCTGACGGAGGTGCTGCGGCATTTTGGATGGCAGGTGGATCACTACCTGCCGCACCGAATGGACGAGGGTTACGGGTTGAGCAGCGAGGCAGCGGCCAATTGTCTGGAACGTTTTCCGGTGTCGTTGTTGCTGGCGGTGGATTGTGGCTCGACGGCGGTGGCGAGCGTGGAGTGGCTGCGGGGGCGGGGCGTGGAGGTGATCGTGCTGGATCATCACCAGGTGTCGGATCCGCTGCCGGCGGCGGTGGCGTTGGTGAATCCGCAGTTGAGCGGTGGGGAGCGGGGGGAGAAGCCGTTTGCGGAGCTGTGTTCGGCGGGGCTGGCATTCAAGCTGGCGCACGCGCTGGTGAAGCGCGGACGGGAGCTGGGTTGGGCGGGGGCGGGGGAGTTTGACCTGCGTCCGCTGCTGGATTTGGTGGCATTGGGAACGATAGCGGATCTGGTGCCATTGACTGGGGAAAACCGGATTCTGGTGGCGGCGGGTCTCGAGCGGCTGCGGGAGACGCGGCGGATTGGGCTGGTGGCGTTGAAGAGGGTTGCGCAGGTTGGCGAAACAGTCGGGCCACACGAGGTGGGGTTTCAACTGGCGCCGCGGTTGAATGCGGCGGGACGGCTGGAGAATGCGACGGAGGCTCTGGAGCTGGTGCTGGCTGCCGACCCGGTGACGGCAGAACGATTGGCGCAGGGATTGGATACTCGCAATCGGGAGCGGCAACGGGTGGAGCGGAGCATTGCGGAGGAGGTGGTAGGTGCGGTGCGGGCTCGATTCGATCCATTGCGGGATTACGTGATTGTGGAGGGCCAGTTGCTCTGGCACATCGGCGTGGTGGGGATCGTGGCGTCGCGGGTTTTGCAGCAGTTTTACCGCCCGACGTTCATCCTGGGCGGCGACAGCGCCGAGTGGCGGGGCTCGGGGCGGAGCATTGCGGGATTTGACCTGGCGGCGGCGCTGCGGGAGTGCGACGACCTGCTGGTCAAACACGGCGGGCATGCGATGGCGGCCGGGGTGACCATCCGGCCTGACAAGGTGGATGCTTTCCGGGAGCGATTGAACCGGGTGGCGCGGCGAACGCTGGCTCCGGAGCAGTTGGTGCCGGTGTTGCGGCTGGATGCGACGGTGGGATTGGGGGAGTTGACGGTGGCGCGATTGGAGGAGTTGGGCGGGCTGGCACCGGTGGGGCAGGGGAATCCCGTGGTGCAGGTGGTAGTGCCGGGGTTGCGGCAGCAGCGGCCGGTCCAATGGATGGGACGCGAGCAGCAGCATGCAAAGTTGTGGGTGACGGACGGGGGGATGACGGTCGAGGCAGTGTGGTGGAATGCGCCGAAGGAGGGGCTGCCCGCGGGGCAGTTCGAGCTGGCGTGCGCGCCGCAGATCAACGAGTTCAACGGGCGGCGCAGCGTCCAACTCAAGGTGCTGGACTGGCGGCCGGGGTGACGGCGGGCGGCCTATTCCTTCTCGCTGCTGAGCTTGAGAAGACGTGGTTTGACGGCGTCAGGATCGACGATTTGCGCGCGGAAGTCCCAGTCGGTGTGGGCGCCCAGATTGCCAAGGTAGTCTTTCGCGGTGCCGACGACCTGTCCCTGGGCGTTGAGCATCTCGAATTCGACGCGGACATTGAACACCTGCTTGTCGCCGTGATTGGTGACGATGCCGCTGATGTAGCGGAGGCTGCCTTCCGCGGCCTTTTCGATCTTGTGGCGGAGGAGTTGGATGTCTTCACCCGGCTGGCGTGGGGTGGGTGGTGGCTCGGGTTTCGGGGCGGGGGTGGCGACGGCGCCGGTTGGGGCCTGACCGGCTTGATCGTAGGCGGTCTCGGACTTTTTAAGGTGGTTGCGGAAGGCGATGATGCTGGCGACGGTGAGGACGGCGAAGCCCGCGGTGCCGAGGGTGAGGGGCAGCCAGGATTTCCAAGAGGGTCGGGCGGGCGGAGTGCCGGCGGGAATGATGGATTGGGGAATGGCGTCGTGGAGGGGAACCGTCAGCAACGTCGGGCGGGAGCAGTGCGGGCAGTCAAAGACCATCCCCACCGCATCGGGTGGAAACTCGATGTGGTTCCCGCAATGGACGCAGTCGCAAAGGAGGAACGTGGGTTCGCTCATGGTTCGCGGTCAGCCGACGCGTCCGCAGGCCGCGCAACAGACGCGTGCCACAACGATGGGTCGGCGGCCCGGGCGCGGACGAGGGCGCCTTGGCCTGCCGGGATTATCGGCGGAAAGCGCAGCCGGCAAAAGGGGCGAAAGGGAGTATTCTGGACGCCAGATTGCATGGCGGGCGGGGGTCAGCATTTGGCGGATTTGCGCTTTTTGCCGATGGTACCGCGGGCCTGGACTTTGCGGATGTATTCGGGGGCGAAGGGAACCTTGCAGGAGTTGGGGCCGAGGTAGGCGGTTACGGGTCCGATGCGCTCGGCAAGTTCGAGGGCGAAGCCGGTGAGGGGTTGCACGTAGCAGGCGGTGGCGATGACGAAGTTGTTCATGTGGTAACGGACCAGATCGGGAGCGGTGGGGATGGATTGGGCGACGCGTTGAAGGAGGCGTTTCAGGGCGGGCAAATCGAGGGCGTCGTCGGGAGTGATGGAAACGATGCTGGAGAGGGTCGCCCAGCCGGCGGCGGCGACGAGGGGTAACGGGGAGTCAATCCATTCGCAGGCAATCTCGTACCCGTAAGGGCTGCCGGCGGCGACCCAGGGCACAGTGGCGCCAATCAGGCAACCGCCGTAGGCATGGTCCACCCAGTGCTGGAGGTCTCGCCGCGTCATCCGGGCGTCGTCGGCGATCAGGCCCGCGAGGTACATGGCGTCGTAGTTGCCCGTGTCGTAGAGGTCGAGAGCAAGCTGGTAGTCGCGCCGGATTTGTTTCTGAAATTTCTTCAGTTCGCTGATCGGGACGCCGAAGCAGGGTTCGCGGACGCCGTGGTTGGTGCAGAGGGTTTTCTTGTAACTGGCGCGGCCGAGCGGCTTGAGCGCGGCGAGGATTTGTCTGGCGGTCATGGCGGTGATGGCTGGCCGGCTGGGCGGAGGCCAGCGGCTGGTTGGTGTGGTCAGCGTTTGATCCACCGGTAGGCGGTGGCGGCGTTGCGGGCGAAGAATTTCTCGCGGGCGACGGGGCCCTTGGCGGCGAAATAATCGGCGGCAATGGCCTGCACGGTGGCGAGCGGAGCGAAGCGCTGGCTGACGGGCCAGTTGCTGCCGTAGATCAGGCGGTCCTCGCCGAATGCCTGCCAGACGGCGTCGAGAATGGGCCGGTAGAAATCGACGGCCCGCGGAGCGGAGGCATCCGAACGCCCGGTGCCTTCGACGAGAGCCGAGACTTTGCAAAAGACGCGGGGATGGGCGGCGGCAGCGCGAATGCCTTCGAGCCAGGGCGTGGGCGGGGCCTTACCGTCGATACGGACGTTGGCGACGTGGTTGATGACGATACGGAGGTTGGGCAGTTTTTCGGCCAATCGGGCGGCATCGGGCAGGAGGGTGGGACCGCCGTTGATGTCCAGTTCAAGGTCGGCCTCAGCGAGGCGGCGGAGATCATCGAGGTAGGGAGCTTGCGTGAGTCCTTTCTGCAGGGCGCCATGGTTGACACGGAGACCGCGGAAGACGGGGTTGGCGGCAAATCGTTTCAGCAGGGCGGCAAATTCGGGGGTGCCGACGGGGAGGTTGCCGACCAGACCAACGATGAAGGGATCGCGGGCGGCAAGATCGAGAATCCATTGATTGTCCTCGACCCAAGGGCTGGCCTCGACGACGACGGTCGCGGTGACCGGGTGGGGGACGGCTTGCTGGCGGTAGTCTTTGGGAAGTGTGGTGCGATAGAGGAGCGGATCTTGTTTGCCGGGCCAGGGGACGCCCTCGGGCCGGGCGGGATCGTAGAAATGTGTGTGCGTGTCGATGATGGGCGGATTGACTGCTCCGGCGGCGGCGGCGACAGCGGTGGCGGACAGCGCGGGGCCAAGTGCGGCTACCGCGGTTGATTGAAGGAAAGTGCGGCGATTCACGAAAGGGCGCATAAGAGTTGGGGCAGGTGATTGGGACAGAGATTTGCGGGTCGAACGCGGGAAAGCGAGCGGCATCTTGCTCCGAAGTGGCGGGAGTGGCGTCGAGTCCGGTCGTCGGATTACGGTCGGGTGGATTCCAGGATTGGCTTTACGAGGGGGCACGCCTTGAGGGGAAAACTCGCGGGTGAATTCGGCGGCGGGTCGCGCAGGCGCTCAGGTCCGTCGCATGGTGCCGCTGCGCAGACGAACCGGCCTGGCAAGCGGATCCCTCAGTGCGCGGTCCCGGATTCCAGAAGCTGGTTGCGGGATTTAACCAACGGCGTGAGGCGTTGCCCGTCGCACGTCCACGACGCATTCCACATGCTGCGTCTGCGGGAACATGTCCAGCGGGAGAACCCGTCGCACCTCGTAGGCTCCGTCAGCACACAACGCGCCGAGATCCCGTGCCAACGTGGCCGGATGGCATGAGACATAGATCACCTGTTGCGGCCCGACCGATCGCAGCAGGGCAATGCTTGAAGGCGAGCAACCGGTGCGCGGCGGATCGATGATGACGCTGGTCGCCGCGGGCGAAAACTGGGTTATCAAGCGCGGCAGGACTTCCTCGGTGCTCCCGGCAACAAACTCCCCGTTCACCAGACCGCGGTTGGCGGCGTTTTTCCGCGCCGCCTTGATTGCCGGTATATCGATCTCGATGCCGGCAAAACGCTCGACCAGATCGCCCAGTTCGACGCTAAAAAATCCGACCCCGCAGTACGCGTCGATCAGGAACCGGGTTCCCGCCGCCTGCAGGGTTTCGCGGACGCGCTCCACCAGCTTTGGCAGCAGGAAGAAATTGTTCTGGAAAAACGAATCGCGCGGCAGTTCCCAGCCATCGGGTGCAATTCGCAGCACCACTTTGATGCCTCCCTTGGGCGGCGGCTTGGCCCGCACCTGCAACAACTGTTCGTTCAACGCAGGCTCCGCGATCTCGCATCTTTCGACATCGACCGCCAGTCGGTTGTCGGCCCGTAAAAAGCCGATCACCAACGACTGCGTCTCGCGGTTCCACTGGCTCCGAACCATCACGCGATTTCGATATCCATAAGGCTCCGGGCAGGGAATGACCGGTTCAATCACGGCCGAGGCAAAGCCGCCGATGCGGCGCAACAGGTCGGATATCTGCTTGTGCTTGAGCCGCAACTGGGCCTCGTAAGCCAGGTGTTGATACTGGCAGCCGCCACATTGCCCGAAGTAACGACAGCGGGGATCAACCCGGTCGGGCGACGCGGTCAGCACTTTTACCAGTCGCGTCCGTGCAAAACTTTTTTTCAACTCCGTGACCTCGGCTTCGACCGTTTCGCCCAGTCCCACGAACGGCACAAAGACGACAAAACCGTCCACCCGCCCAACGCCCTCGCCGCCGAAGGCAATGTCCTCGATGCGCAAGGTGACGGTGTCGCCAAGCTGGAACGGAGGCGGAACCGCCGGATGCTTGCCTGAATGCTCACTCATGGGGGAAAAAGAGAAGGTCGGCCCAGCCAGCGCTGCTGCCGACCAACCGTGGAGCGCGTGATGCCAACCCGCTGCCGGGCGGCGTCGCGGCGGCGGGATTACTTTTTGGGATGAGGATGCTGCTCGTAATGCTTCTGCAGCAGGTCTTCGCCGAAGTCGCCGTTGTAATCGCGCCACACCGCGTGAATGTGGTTGTTGCCGTTCTGGGTGTTGTCGTATTCGAGCAGGAACGTCGGCCCCTGGACGCGGTAGTAATGTCCCTGTCCGGCCTCAGTGCCGCCCGCCCAGGCGAACAAAATCTTGTCAAAGCCGGCAGCCTGAATCTTGGCGAGATCCTTGTCGGCCACCTCGGCCCGCACCCGCCCGACATACTCCTCGATCAACTTCTTCAGCAGCGCGGACTGTTCGGGAGTCATCTTCCCGGCCGCCAATCCGACCGCCGCCAATGGCGCAACCTTCCGGGCCGCCGCCGTGTAGATGTCCGCGGGTGCCGTATTCGTGAACACGGTGACGGCGCGCTGTTCCGTGGTGAGAGATTTCACCAGTTGCCGGGCCAGATCCTCGACTCCCGCCAGCGCCCGGAGGCCCTTCTTCTCGCCGGCGCGGACCTCGGCCGGATTGGTTCCCATGAAATTGGGCGTGGCGGCAATCTCGCCGGCCTTGCCCACGGTGAAGTTGGCGGAGAAATGGTGCCCCTCAAAGCGCCAGCCCCAGACTTGGCCGGCTGCCGGGGTTCCGAACAGCGACACGTAATACAGTTCGGGATCCCGCACCATCCTTGGATTCGCCTTCTCGAGTTCGCGCAGGATCGATTCGAGGCTCATGATCGTCGTTGCCGCGACGTAGCCGCGCTGGCTTAAGCCGGACCGGAGCAGAGCGAGGGCCAGTTCCCGTTGCGCGGGCGACATTTCCTTGAGCGGCAGGCCCTTGCGCGCCTTCGGGATGAAATGCCAGTTCAGCCGTTCGTCGTTCTTCAGATCAAACGTCGCCTTTGCCTTTTGCTCGGCATTGAGGGAGCCGGCGAACTTCGCCGCCGCGGCCGCCATTTCCTCGGCGGCGACGCTGGCATCGGGACGCGCAAACGCGGCTGGCACCGCGAGCCCGAGGCTCAATAAACATAGCGACAAAGCACTGCGAACAAATCGGGTTTTCATAGGAGGCGAAGTCAAAACCACGCTGCGCCAAAGGTAAATAGAAATTTCCCCTGCGCAGTGAAGCT
>CAZUUP010000126.1:8871-11724 GCA_964623105.1 uncultured Akkermansia sp. | reverse complement strand
CTCCTCCTCCCCGGCTGGCGCTTCCCCTCTCCGACCGCAACCGCCACCTCCCCCGACCGGCAGGAAATCCCCACCCTCGTCCGCCCAACTGCCGATTTCGTCCCCCCAGCCACCACCGCAGGGGAAAACCCTGCCGATCACGATCAACCCCAACGCCACCCCGCCGACCCCACCGACCTCAACCTCGCCGCTCTCCCGCTTCCCCGCCAAACCCAAACCCGCCCCCTAAACAACCCGTTCGACCCCACCACCCTGCCACTCCACAACCTCGCGTCCGCTCCTCCTCCCACTTCCACACCTACCCCGCGCCCGCGCTCCACGAATCTTTCCCCCACCGTTCCCAACCTTGGCACACTCAATGCTTCCATCCCAAACACCATGAATACGGCCGACACAGGCAGCCAATCCGACCCTCGCCACGGGAAATCTCTGCCCCTTCCCATCACCCTCGCCACCCCCACGGAAATTCCTGCCGCCCCCGGCTCCTGGAAAATCCGCCGCGACAGCCGCCCCTTTAACCCCGCCACCTCCGCCACTCCCGCCACCGAGGTTCCCCTCAACCTTCCGTGGACACCCCGCACCACCATCGACCCCCGCGACGCCCAACTCGCCGCCGCCGCCCCCCTCCCCGACCACCCCAAAGTCTCCCTCGACAAAGTCTCTCACCAGATTTCCCGCGAGATCACCCTCGTCCGCCAGCTCGGTGCCGACGCCCTCGCCATCGTCCTCAAACCCGATTCCCGCACCGAACTCTTCCTTCAAATCAGCCACCAAAACGGCCAGACCTCCGCCGTCATCCGCTGCGAACGCGGCGACTTCGAACACCTCCAGCAAAACTGGTCCCAACTCCAGACCACCCTCGCGGCCCAGCAGGTCACTCTCGCCCCCCTCCAGCGCAACGCCCTCGCCAGCCAGGAACTCAACGACCCCGCCAAACCCTCCACCGCCAGCTCCCTCGCCAACTCCTCCAACTCCGGCACCGGCCAGCAATCCCAGCAACAACCCCACTCTCCCCCACGCACCCTCGACGACCTCCCCCTCATCGGCTCCCTCACCGAACCCATCAAACGCCGCTCCTCCCGCGCCGCCACCCCCACCACTCCCACCCCCGCCTCTAACCCCTCCACCAAGTCCGGCCTCGAACGCTGGGCCTGAAATCTTATGCCTGTCCCCACCATCAACCACGTCAACACCTCCACCCTCGCCGCGGATTCCTCCGAATCCCGCACCCCGCAAAAAACCCTCGGCCAGGACGACTTCCTCAAAATCCTCGTCGCCCAGTTCACCAACCAAGACCCGCTCAATCCCAAGGCCGACACCGACTACATCTCCCAGATGGCCACCTTCTCCAACCTCGAGATGACCAAGTCCATGAGCAACGACTTCTCCCTCCTCCGCGCCAGCTCCATGCTCGGCACCGAGGTCCTCGTCCAGCCCGAACCCAAGTCCCTCACCGATCTCGCCGACCCCGTCTCCGGCATCGTCTCCGAAGTCCGCACCGTCGCCGGCAAACCCATGCTCCTGGTCAACGGCATCCAATACGCCCTCACCCAGGTCCTCAGCGTCACCCACCCCGTCCCGCCCGCAACTCCTCCCAACCGCGAACGCGTCCCCATGCAGGCAGTAAACAACTAACAGTCCATCTCAACCCACCACCAACAACACAGCAACAACCCACCACCACCTATGATTCGCTCCCTCATCTCCGGTATCAGCGGCATGCAAACCTTCCAGGAAAAAATGGACGTCCTGGGCAACAACATCGCCAACGCCGGCACCGTCGGTTACAAGGCCGCCCGCACCGACTTCGCCGACACCTTCAACGTCTCCCTCCGCCTCGCCACCGGCGGCGCCGCCGCCACCAGCGGCGGCCAGCTCGGCTCCGGCGTCACCACCGACTCCATCAAAAACATCTTCACCCAGGGCGCCCTCTACCGCACCAGCCTCAAGACTGACATGGGCATCAACGGCGACGGCTTCTTCCTCGTCCGCGACACCATCACCAACGAAACCTTCGCCACCCGCGCCGGCTCCTTCCACCTCGACACCAGCGGCTACCTCATCAACAACTCCGGCCTTCGCGTTCAAGGCTACAACGACGCCGCCCTCACCACCATTGGCGACATCAAGATCGACCTCACCGGCGCCGCCACCACTCCCGACCCCGACGCCGTCGTCAAAGACTGGGCCGTCGGCTCCGACGGCAAAATCCTCGTCTCCGCCACCGACTCCGACGTCACACCCTTCATCCGCGGCCAGATCCTCCTCCAGAACTTCACCGACCCCACCGCCCTGATCAAAGAAGGCGGCAACACCTACTCCAACCTCGCCAGCGCCGGACCCCTCGCCACCCCCGGCGCCCCCGCCAGCCCCGGCCTCGGCGCCATCCAGTCCGGCGTCCTCGAAAACTCCAACGTCGATATCGCCGAACAATTCACCAACCTCATCACCACCCAGCGCGGCTACCAGGCCAGCGCCAAAATCATCACCACTTCCGACGAAATGCTCCAGGAAGCGCTCAACCTCAAACGCTAATCCCCTAGCCTGAGCCATGGCCAGCAAACCCCCTACCCCGCCTCCCGCCGAAGCCCACGGCGCCGCCGCCCATGGCGCGGCGCCCGCCGCCGCCAAATCCGGCGGACTTCTCAGCTGGCTGCCCCTCATCCTCACCCTCGTCCTCATGCCCGTTCTCGCCTGGGGCACGATGAACTTCCTCGTCCTCCCCAAACTCCAGAAGTCCCTCGCACCACCCCCCGCCGAAGGCGACGAAGAAGCCGACTCCCAAGCCACCGACACCAAGTCCGACGCCCACGGCAAGGAAGCCAAAGCAGACTCTCACGGCAAGGAAGCCAA
>CAZUUP010000126.1:0-8771 GCA_964623105.1 uncultured Akkermansia sp. | reverse complement strand
CACGGCAAGGAAGCCAAGGCCGACGCCCACGGCAAAGACGCCAAGAACCCAAAAGCCACCTCCAAAAAATCCGACGGCAAAACCAAAGTCCTCGCCCCCCTCTCCAAAGTCCTCGTCAACGTCTTCGGCACCGGCGGCGCCCGCTATCTCATCGTCAGCATGACCCTCGTCGGCACCCACTCCGACTTCAAAGCCAAGGTTGACGAAAACAAAGACCAGCTCATCGACGCCGCCGCCTCCACCCTCGCCTCCAAGACCATCACCGACCTCGAACGCCAGGGCGTCCGCAACCAGATCCGCTCCGAACTCATGGCCGTCTTCAACACCGTCCTCAAAGCCACCCCGGTGCAGGAAATCTATCTCACCGAATTCGCGGTCCAATAGCCGCCCCCGTCACTCATGGACTCGAGTGCCCCATCCCCAAAACTGGACGACGTCCTCTCCCAGGCCGAAGTCGAAGCCCTGCTCGCCCAGGTCGCCGCCCAGGACAGCACCGTCTCCATCCACAAGCCCAACCAGGCCACCGAAAAACGCTCCCGCGACTCCGTCCAGCCCTACGACTTCCGCCACCCCGCCTTCCTCTCCACCAGCGAACTCCGCAAAATCCGCCTCGGTCACGACGACTACGTCCGCGCCCTCGCCGCCCGCATGTCCATCTACCTGCGGATGGACTTCTCCCTCGAAATCACCAAGCTCCACACCCTCCCCTTCCGCAAATTCGCCGAAGCCCTCCCCACCCCCACCTGCATCACCATCTTCAAGGCCGAACCCCTCCGCGGCATCTGCGTCCTCGATCTCAACCCCGCCCTCGCCCTCACCATGCTCGACCGCCTCCTCGGCGGCCCCGGTTTCAACGTCTCCACCGACCACACCCCCACCGACATCGAACTCTCCCTCATCGACCAGGCCGTCAACCTCATCCTCACCGAGTGGTGCAAACACTGGAACCCCTTTGAACTCCGCCCCGTCATCCTCGGCCACGAAGACAACGGCTCCTTCCTCCAGACCTCCTCCGACGAGACCATGATGCTCGTCATCGCCATGGAAGCACGCCTCGGCGACTGCAAAGCCCCCATCCACCTCGCCTTCCCCTACTTCACCATCGAACCCATCATCCGCAAACTCACCGCCGCCCTCGAAACCACCGCCCAACCCACCGCCCCCAGCCCCACCGCCAACCTCCGGTGGAACGACCAGCTCAACGACGTCCTCGTCCCCGTCTCCGCCCAATGGGAAGGCCTCGAAATCACCGCCCGCGAACTCACCCAGCTTAAAGTCGGCGACTTCCTCCAGCTCAGCCCCGACTGCGTCCAGGAAATCCAGATCCGCCTCGCCACCAAACTCAAATTCATCGGCCGCCTCGGCACCCAAAACAACCACCGCGCCGTCCAGCTCCACCAAACCGTCCAACCCTGACCTCCACCCACCCCCACCACCATGGAAGCCACTCTCGCCACCCCCCAAAACCTCGAAGCCCTCCTCGACGTCCCCGTAAAACTCACCGTCGAACTCGGCTGCTGCCAGATGCCCATGCGCGAAGTCCTCCAACTCGCCGTCAGCTCCATCGTCCAGCTCGACAAACCCGCCGACGCCCCCGTGGACATCTACATCAACCAGAAACGCTTCGCCCGCGGCGAAGTCGTCGTCGTCGAAGACCGCTTCGGCATCAAAATCACCGAACTCGTGGGAGCCACGAAATGAACTCCCCCTCGGAGCGCGGGCGGCCCGCCCGCAAATCCCCCGGCGCGCGGACGATCCCCACCCACAGCAGTTCCAACCTCGCACCGACGCTGAAAAACTTCGCGCCCCTCCCCTCTCCCCTTCTCTCCCTCTCCCTTTCCCTCTCCCTGTCCCTCCCCTTCCCCCTCCTCGCCGCCGACCCCGCCACCCCACCCGCCGTCCCCGACCTCAGCTTCTCGCTCCTGCGCGTCTTCGGCGCCCTCGCCCTCGTTTTCGCCCTCTTCCTCGGCGCCGTCTGGCTCTTCCGCAACTGGCAACGCCTCTCCCTCAACCGCCGCGGCCCCGCCAAACTCAACGTCCTCGAAGTTCGCCCCCTCGGCCAGCGCCACGCCATCTACGTCATCGGCTACCAACAACAACGCGTCCTCCTCGCCACCTCCCCCACCGGAGTCTCCCTCCTCTCCCACCTCCCCGACGACGACTCCCCCGCCGCTCCCGAACCCCGCCCCGCCACCTTCGCCGAAGTCCTCCAACACCTCCGCGAACGCAAACCATGAGCGCCCTCGCGACCTCCCATCCAGCCGGAACCCCGGACTTTGCCGCAAAAAAACGCGCCAAAGAACCTGCTTGCTTCCGCCTGCGCCGGGCCGCCCTCACTCGCCAACTCCCCCTCCCATTCCCTCCCCTTTTGCGTCTCTTTGCGTTCTTTGCGGCCATCCCTCGGCCCATCATTCTCGCCCTCGCCCTCCTCGCGCCCCTCACCCTCACCGCCCAAACCCCCGCCCCACCCGCCGCCACCACCACCATCCTCGCCACCCCTTCCGCCACCAACTCCACCGCCACCTCCCCCTTCCGCCTCAATGTCGGCCTCGACGGCACCGGCCAGGTTCAGGACGTCGACGTCGCCATCAAGCTCCTCTTCACCCTCACCATCCTCACCCTCGCCCCCTCCATCGTCCTCCTCATGACCTGCTTCACCCGCATCGTCATCGTCCTCTCCTTCATCCGCTCCGCCCTCTCCCTCCAGGGCGCACCCCCCAACCAGGTCATCGTCGGACTCTCCCTCTTCCTCACCTTCTTCATCATGGCCCCCACTTGGGAACGCATCGACCGCGACGCCCTCCAACCCCTCCTCGCCAAAACCATCACCAGCACCGAAGCCATGACCCGCGCCACCACCCCCATCCGCGAATTCATGCTCCGCCAAACCCGCCCCAAAGACGTCGAACTCTTCATCGGCCTCGCCAAAATCGGCCCCACCGAACCCGACCAACTCCCCCTCAAAGTCGTCGTCCCCGGCTTCATCATCTCCGAACTCCGCACCGCCTTCCAGATGGGCTTCCTCCTCTTCGTCCCCTTCATCCTCATCGACCTCGTCGTCGCCACCGTCCTCATGAGCATGGGCATGATGATGATGCCCCCCATGACCATCTCCCTCCCCCTCAAAATCCTCCTCTTCGTCCTCGTGGACGGCTGGGAACTCATCGTCCGCTCCATCGTCCTCAGCTTCGCCGGCTGAAGCCCCCACCAAGCCCGCCCCCAACCACCCCCTTCCCATGACCCCCGAATACGCCATCGAACTCCTCAAAAACCTCATGTTCCAAGGCGTCACCCTCGCCGCCCCCATCCTCCTCACCGCCATGGTCATCGGCCTCGGCATCAGCCTCTTTCAAGCCGTCACCACCATCCAGGAACAAACCCTCACCTTCGTCCCCAAAGCCCTCGGCATCGTCGCCCTCCTCGTCGTCCTCATGCCCTGGATCCTCCGCAACCTGATGGAATTTACCATCGGCACCATCGAGAAAATGCCCCAGATGATCCGCTGACCAAACCCGCCCGCTCGCCCGCCCCATGTTCGACCTCGCCACCTGGCTCCTCACGTTTCTCCGCGCCAGCGCCATGATGTCGATCTTCCCCGTCTTCAGCACCCACAACATCCCCCCCCAACTCCGCATCGCCCTCAGCGCCATCCTCGCCTGGCTCGTCACCCCCGGACTCCCCCCCGCCACCCTCGCCGGCTCCAGCATCTTCGCCCTCGTCCTCCAGATGCTCCTCGAAATCGCCACCGGCCTCCTCCTCGGCTTCGTCGGCCGCATGCTCTTCTACGCCCTCGACGCCGCCGGCACCATCATCTCCGCCGAAATCGGCCTCACCCTCCCCGCCGTCGCCAACCCCATCGGCGACTCCTCCGCTTCCGCCCCCGGCATCCTCCTCAACTACCTCGCCGCCCTCCTCTGGCTCAGCCTCGACTTCCACCACTGGCTCCTCGCCGGCTGGCTCCGCACCTACGAAGTCCTCCCCATCGGCGCCGCCCGCCTCCACAACGCCCTCCTCGCCGACCTCATCGCCCGCTCCGCCCAACTCCTCGTCATCTCCGTCCTCATGACCGCCCCCATCATCGCCGTCTCCTTCGTCATCAACCTCGTCTTCTCCGTCCTCGGCCGCGCCGTCCCCCAGATGAACGTCTTCTCCGAATCCTTCGCCGTCCGCATCCTCGCCGGCCTCACCGTCTTCGGCCTCTCCCTCCAGCTCATGGCCCAGCACATGCTCAACTACCTCCGCCGCCTGCCGGATGACATCCTGCGCGTCGCGCAACTCCTCAGCGGCAGTTGACCGGCAATAATTTCCACCCCGCATGGCCGAAGATTCTGGCGATAAGACAGAACAACCAACAGCACGACACCTCGAGGAAGCGCGCAACAAAGGCCAGTTCGCCCGCAGCGCCGAACTCCAGACCGTCGCCGTTGTCATGGCCGGCACCGCCGCCCTCCTCTTCGCCGGTGCCCAAACCTGGCGCCAGATGCACCAACTCCTGGCCGGCAACCTCGGTCACCTCCACGACCTCCCCGTCACCTTCACCGCCATGCAGGGCTACGCCATCAACGCCACCCTCTTCCTCGGCCACGCCGCCGGCCCCGTCATGCTCACCTGCCTCCTCGCCGGCGTCGCCGCCGGCGCCTTCCAAACCCGCCTCCACACCACCACTGAAACCCTCGACATCCAGTGGGAACGCCTCAACCCCGTCGCCGGCCTCCAACGCCTCTTTTCCACCCGCGCCCTCTTCGCCACCGCCCTCGCCGCCGCCAAACTCGCCCTCATCATCGCCCTCACCCACAACGAAATCAAAAACGTCCTCGCCGACCCCATCTTCTTCGCCACCGTTGACCTGGCAAGAATTGCCGGGTTCCTCGCCCAATCCTGCCTCCGCATCATCTTCCGCGTCGGCTTCGCCCTCGCCGTCATCGCCGCCATCGACTACGGCTACCAGCTCTGGAAAACCAACCGTGACCTCATGATGACCAAACAGGAGGTCAAAGACGAAGCCAAGAGTTCCGACGGCAACCCCCAGGTCAAATCCGCCCAGCGCCGCCGCAAAACCGCCAACTCCAAACGCAAACAACTCGCCGAAGTCCCTACTGCCGACGTAGTTGTGACCAACCCGACCCACCTCGCCATCGCCCTCCGCTACGACCGCAAACGCCATCAAGCCCCCATCATCGTCGCCAAAGGCTCCCGCCTCAACGCCCTCCGCATCCGCGAAATCGCCCGCCAACACCAGATCCCCATCATCGAGAACAAACCCCTCGCCCGCCTCATGTTTAAATACGGAAAAGTGGGTGGCGAGGTTCCTGCTCAGCTCTACGGCGCAGTGGCCGAAGTCCTTGCTTGGGCCTACCGCGTCAATGCCTACCGTTACTATCGCGAACAAAACCAGGCGCCGGGCAAATAACTCCCAGCCCCTCCCCCGCGCCCCGCGCCAGACCACCCCCGTGTGCGCCGACGCCCTCGCCCCCCTCCGCCCCCTCCTCTACCCCGCTTTTTCCCCCATGAATAGCCCCACTCTCCACTCACTAATCACTAATCACTAATCACTCTCCCCCAGTCTCCCCTCTCCCCATCCCGCAATCTCCCCCTTCCTCCCCACCCATGGCCAAACCCCAGTCGCAATGGAGCAAACTCCTCGGCCTCGGCGACCTCTGGCTCACCGCCGGCCTGTTCGGGACCATCCTCCTGATGATCCTGCCCGTCTCCCCCGTCCTCCTCGACGGACTCCTGGCCATCAGCATCGCCCTCTCACTCCTCGTGATGCTCGTCATCCTGTACGTCCGGGAACCCGCTGACTTCACCGGCTTCCCCACCCTCCTCCTCTTCATCACCCTCTACCGCCTCGCCCTCAACGTCGCCACCACCCGCCTCATCCTCCTCGACGGCTACGCCGGCCACATCGTCGAGGCCTTTGGCACCTTCGTCGTCCGCGGCAACTACGTCGTCGGCCTTGTCATCTTCCTCATCCTCGTCGTCATCAACTTCATCGTCATCACCAAAGGCGCCGGCCGCATCGCCGAAGTCGCCGCCCGCTTCACCCTCGACGCCATGCCCGGCAAACAAATGGCGATCGACGCCGAACTCAACGCCGGCGTCATCAACGAAGCCCAGGCCCGCGAACGCCGCCGCAAAGTCGAACAGGAAGCCGACTTCTACGGTGCCATGGACGGTGCCAGCAAGTTCGTCCGCGGCGACGCCATCGCCGCCATCCTCATCACCCTCATCAACGTCCTCGGCGGCTTCGCCATCGGCATCCTCCAAAAAGGCATGTCCGTCACCGAATCCCTCCAACGCTTCACCCTCCTCTCCATCGGCGACGGCCTCGTCTCCCAAATCCCCGCCCTCATCATCTCCACCGCCGCCGGCGTCCTCGTCACCCGCGCCGCCTCCAAAGCCGACCTCGGCACCGAACTCCGCGCCCAACTCCTCTTCTCCCCGCGCGCCCTCAACATCCTCGCCGCCATGCTCATCGTCATGGGCCTCGTCCCCGGGCTCCCCTTCCTCCCCTTCTTCAGCATCGCCGTCGCCACCTTCTTCGTCGCCCGCACCCTCGACAAAAATTCCCCGCTCAACCCCGCCACCGCCACCACCGGCACCGGCGCCAGCCCCGCCCAACCCGGCGAGAAGGACTCCAAGGCCGCCCCCGGCGCCAACGCCGAAAAACTCGAAACCCTCCTCGCCCTCGACACCCTCCAGGTCGAACTCGGCTACGGCCTCGTTTCCCTCGCCGACAAACGCAAAGGCGGCGACCTCCTCGAACGCGTCACCGGCGTCCGCCGCACCTTCGCCCAGGAAATGGGCATGCTCGTCCCCCCCATCCGCGTCCGCGACAACCTCCAGCTCAAAGGCAACGAATACCGCTTCCTCCTCAAAGGCAACGTCGTCGCCAAAGGCGAACTCATGCCCGGCCTCTGGCTCGCCATGAACGCCACCAACAGCAAAACCGTTCTCAAAGGCACCCCCACCGTCGAACCCGTCTTCCAGCTCCCCGCCACCTGGATCAACGACCTCGAACGCAAAAACGCCGAGATCGCCGGCTACACCATCGTGGACGCCGCCTCCGTCCTCGTCACCCACCTCTCCGAATCCGTCAAACGCAACGCCCACGAAATCCTCACCCGCCAGGACGTCCAGAACCTCCTCGACAACCTCAAACAAACCCACCCCACCATCGTCAGCGAACTCATCCCCGCCCAGCTCTCCGTCGGTCAGGTCCAGCGCATCCTCCAGAACTTCCTCGCCGAGGGCGTCCCCATCCGCAACCTCGCCGGCATCCTCGAAAAAGTCTCCGACTTCGCCTCCCTCACCAAAAACCCCGACGAACTCTCCGAATACGCCCGCCGCGCCGTCGCCTCCCAGATCACCAAAAACTACCAGAACGAAAAAGGCGGCGTCCGCGCCATCACCCTCGACCCCCGCCTCGAAGCCCAGATCGCCCACGGCATGCGCACCACCCCCAACGAAATCTCCCTCGTCATGGACCCCAAACTCGCCCACCACATCGTCGAACGCCTCTCCCACCGCATCCAGCAACTCCTCGCCGACGGCCACCCACCCGTCGTCCTCTGCGCCCCCCAAATCCGCCTCGCCTTCCGCCGCTTCTTCGAAACCACCTTCACCGAACTCGCCGTCCTCTCCTACTCCGAAATCCCCCCCCGCGTGGAAATCCAAAACGCCGCCGTCATCCCCTGCCTCGAATAACCCCAAACCCAGCGCCTTGAACCGTCCCCATTGAAAACCACCAGCCAATCATGAAACTCGAAACCTTCCTCGCCGAATCCGCCGCCGACGCCGTCGCCCAAATCCGCCACCGCCTCGGCCCCGAAGCCATCGTCGTCAACGTCCGCCAGAAACCCGCCGACGGCCTCGCCGGTCTCTTCCAAAAACCCCGCATCGAAGTCCTCGCCTACCGCCCCGAAACCCAGCCCCAGTTCCAAGTCCCCGAAGTCCTCGCCGCCCTCCGCGACGAACTCACCGCCATCCGCCGCCGCGTGGACGGTCAGGACCTTCCCACCCAACCCGCCGCCACCACCACCGCCACCCTCACCCCGCCGGCACCACCCGCCTTTCCCACCCCCGCCCCCGCCTGGTCCGTCAAGCCCCTCCTCGAAAGCTCCGGCCTCCTCCCCATCCACGCCGAAAGCATCATCGAGCGACTCCACGGCCTCCACGGCGAAACCCCGCCCGCCACCCTCGCCGAGGAAATCGCCCTCACACGTTCCCTCCTCACCCGCCTCTGGCGCCCCGGCCCCAGCGCCGCCCAACGCCAGACCGACCGGCCCCACATCTTCGTCGGCCCTCCCGGCGCCGGCAAAACCACCTGCCTCTGCAAATGGCTCGCCCACGCCATCCTCCTCGAAGAACGCCACGCCCGCCTCTGGCGCCTCGACGGCCTCACCGCCAACACCGCCGAATCCCTCTCCGTTTACGGCGAAATCCTCGGCCTCCCCGTCGAACGCTCCTGGAACCCCGCCACCGCTCCCGCCCGCCACGAACTCGCCTTCATCGACCTCCCTGGGGTGAACTGGACTGACCCCGCCGCCCTCAAGGAATTCGCCCACCACCTCAAACCCTTCCCCGACGCCGAAATTCACCTTGTACTAAACGCTGCCTACGAGACACCTACGCTCCTGGCCCAGATCCGCGCCTTCTCCCACCTCCCCATCACCGACCTCATCGTCACCCACCTCGACGAAGAACCCCGCTGGGGCAAACTGTGGAACCTCGTCCTCGGAACCAATTTCTCCCTCCGCCTCCTCGCCGCC
>CAZUUP010000125.1:0-11744 GCA_964623105.1 uncultured Akkermansia sp. | reverse complement strand
GCCAGCCAAAAACGGCAGCACAACCACAAATCGTCAGAATTTTGTCTCACACCCGAGCGGCGGGATGAGAATTGCGGAACCGCCGGAGCCCGGCTTAGATTTCGGAGAGCGGGCCGGCATCGGACCTTTCGTGAAGGAATGGCCGCAAAGAACGCAAATGACGCAAAGCAACGAACTGGCGGCCGATCGGTGGAGCGGGGAATCCACCGTGAATTTGCCGCGGGCGGCCTTGGCGCCGGAGGTATCCGCCAACCCGATTTGCGCGAATTTGGAAGTCTGATTGAGTCAGCCAACCGGAAACCATTCATGAAACTCCGTTTTGTTACCTTGCTACTCGCGGTGAGCGTCGCACTGGCGGCCGAGCCGATCGATCCCGCGCGGCTCACCACCATGATCGAGGCGCTGACCCGGCTGGGGCCGGAGCAGGTGAAGGCCAACCCGCGTTTGTCCGAAGCGTTGGGGCGGGTGCTGGAGGCGACGCGGGGGACGGCGCAGTTTGTGCAGTTGGTGACGCAGTTTCAAATCAAGGGTCAGGAGGCCGGCTTGCTGGAGATTGCGGCGAAGCAGCCGACGGAGGAGGCCGGGGTCACGGCGGCACGACTGGTCTTGGATAGCGGCGAACTGGCGGGCGTCCGGGCGGTCCTGGGCGGAACGAATGCGCCGGTGGCGGCACGATTGGTCGAGGCGTTGGGCAATGCCGGCGGAAAGCGGGTGACGGACTTGCTGCTCCCGCTCGTGGGAGACGGGGCTCGGGACGTGACGGTGCGCAAGCAGGCGGTGCGGGCGCTGGCGCGTTCGCAGGAGGGCGCGGCGGGGGTGCTCGCGCTGGCGAAGGCGGACAAATTGCCGGCGGATGTGAAGTTCACGGCGACAACGGAACTCAATGCGGTGCGCTGGCCGGAACTGAAGGCGCAGGCCGCGCAAATCCTGCCGCCGCCGCAGGGTCAGGGCACGTCAACGCTGCCGCCCGTGGCGGAGTTGGTGAAACGGGTGGGCGATCCCAAGCGGGGTGCCGAAGTGTTTCGCCGCGAGACGGTGGGGTGCGCCAAATGCCATGTGGTGAACGGCGACGGGGTGGATTTCGGGCCGGCGCTCTCGGAGATTGGCAAGAAGCTGGGCAAGGATGCCTTGTATGAATCGATCATCGATCCGAGTGCGGGGATTTCCTTCGGGTTCGAGGCGTGGCAGGTGGAGTTGAAAAATGGGGACGAATTGTTCGGGTTGATCACCAGCGAGACGGGGGAGGATCTGTCGGTGAAGCTGGTAGGCGGCGCGGTGAATCGCATCAAGAAGGCCGAGGTGGCGCGGCGGCAGCAATCGAAGCTTTCGATCATGCCGGCGGGTTTGCAGCAAACCATGACGACGGATGAGTTGGTGGATTTGATCGAGTATCTGGTGTCGCTGCAAAAGGCGGCGAAGTAGGTGCGGGTTGCCGGCGCGATGAACCCCTTGTGCCTGATCACTTCGGCCGTGGCGGACCCACCCCTGCTGCGGTCCCGCGGCTGCGACCGGGTTCCGCCAGAGACCAAGCCGGGGGCGAAAACCCGGGGGGCGCACGGAGAGCGCTTGCGCAGCCGATGAAATCATCCCCTGCCCTCCCGTCCGGCGGATTCGCGCGGCATCTGTTCGCGGCGTGGACGTGGCGGATGGCGTGGCGGGAGAGCCGGTCCAGCCGGCGGCGGCTGTTGTTGTTTTCGTCGTCGATTGTCCTCGGGGTGGCGGCGCTGGTGGCGATCGGAGGATTGCGGGCGAGCCTGGAGCAGGCGATTGCGGAGCAGGCGCGGACGTTGTTGGGGGCGGATCTGGCGGTGAGTTCGCGGCATGCCTTCAGCAAGGTGGAGGAGGAGTTTTTCCAGTCACTCGGGGGTGAACAGGCGCGGGAGGTGGTGTTCTCGTCGATGATCCAGTTTCCGAAGTCGGGAGGCACGCGGCTGGTCCAGGTACGGGCGCTTGGGGGGCGGTATCCGTTTTACGGGCAACTGGAGGCAAGGCCGGGAACCGCGGCGGGGCGGTTGCACGCGGGCGAGGGGGTGATTGTGGACGAGGGATTGGCGGCGCAGTTCGAGGTGGCGCCGGGGGATTTGGTGCGCATCGGAGAATTGACGAGCGCGCTGACGGGCACGCTGGTGAAGGCGCCGGGCGAGACGCCGGCGTTCGCCACGATTGCGCCGCGGGTGTACATCCCGCTGGCGGACCTGCCGCGCGCGAAACTCTTGCGCGAGGGGAGCCTGGCGCGGTACCGGGTTTATTTCCGGTTTCCGGAGGGGACGGACATGAAACAACTGCTGACGGTGATCGAGCCGCGACTGGGTCAGTTCCGGTTGAGCCATGAAACGGTGGCGACGCGGCAGCAGGATTTGGGGGAATCGATGAACAATCTGACCCACTTTCTGAATCTGGTCGGATTTGTGGCGCTGCTGCTGGGCGGGGTAGGGATCGCGAGTGCGATTCATGTGCATGTGAAGCAGAAGCTCGCATCGGTGGCGGTGCTGCGTTGCCTGGGTGCGGGAGTGGGGCAGACGTTTGCGGTGTATGTGGTGCAGGCGGCGGCGCTGGGCGGGGCAGGAGTGGTGGTGGGCGCAGGGTTTGGCGTGCTCGTGCAGCGGGTGTTGCCGGCGGTGCTGGCGGATTTCCTGCCGATGCCGGTTTCGTTGCAGATTCACTGGGGTCCGTTGCTGGAAAGCCTGGGCGTCGGGTGGGTGATCTGCCTGCTGTTTGCGCTGCTGCCGTTGCTGGCGGTGCGACGGGTATCGCCGCTGGCTGTATTGCGGTCGGCGTATGCGGAGGCGGGGGCGGAGCGGCGTGATCCGGCGTTGTGGCTGGTGAACGGGCTGCTGGGGGCGGGGGTGCTGGCGTTTGCGATCACGCAAAGCCAGCGGTGGTATCACGGGGTGGGGATAGCGGCGGGGCTGGGGCTGGCGTTTGCGGCGCTGGCGGGGGTGGCGCGAGTGATCACGTGGGGCGGGCGGCGGTGGCTGCGCCCGGGTTGGCCGTTTGTGTGGCGGCAGGGGCTGGCGAATTTGTACCGACCGCAGAACCGGACGGTTATGTTGATGCTGTCACTCGGGCTGGGGACGTTTCTGGTGCTCACGTTGTATCTGACCCACGCGACGTTGTTGCGGGAGTTGTTTCCCGAGCGCGGCGGGGCGCGACCGAATGCGATCTTGTTTGATGTCCAAGCCGACCAGCGCGAGGCGGTGGCGGGGATGGTGCGGGGACTGGGCTTGCCGTTGTTCGGGGAGTCGCCGGTGGTGACGATGCGGTTGCAGACGGTGAGGGGGCAGGCGGTGGAGGCATTGTTGAACGAGCCGGGGCGGACGATTCCGAACTGGGTTTTGCGCCGGGAGTATCGCTCGACGTATCGGGAGCAACTGGTCGATTCGGAGACGCTGGCGGGCGGGCAGTGGGTGGCGAGGTCGAGCCTGGACGCGGGGACGGTGCCGATTTCGCTGGAGGCGGGGATCGCGAAGGATTTGCAGGTGAAGGTGGGGGACGAACTCGAATGGGATGTGCAGGGGCTGCCGGTGAAGACGCGGATCGCGAGTCTGCGGAAGGTGGACTGGCGGCGGGTGCAGGCGAATTTCTTCGTCGTGTTTCCTGCCGGCGTGCTGGAGGCGGCGCCGGGATTTTACATCCTGACGACGCGGATCAATTCGGCGGCGGAATCCGCGCGGCTGCAGCAGGCAGTGGTGAAGAATTTCCCAAACGTCTCGACGATCGACCTGACGATCGTGCTGCAAACGCTGGATGGAATTCTGGGCAAAGTGTCGTTCGTGCTGCGGTTCATGGCGTTTTTCACGGTGGCGACGGGATTGATCGTCTTGGGGGGCGCGGTGTTGACGGGACGTTACCAGCGAATCCAGGAGAGCATCCTGCTGCGGACGCTGGGGGCGTCGCGGGCGCAAATCCGGAAGATATTGGTGGCGGAGTATCTGTTGCTGGGCGTGTTTGCAGGATTGACGGGAGTGGCGCTGGCGCTGGGGGCGAGCTGGGCGCTGGCGGGGTTGGTGTTCAAGGTGAGTTTTGCGCCGCCGCTATGGCCGAATGTGATTGCGGTGGCGCTGGTGTCGGGGCTGACGGTGTTGACGGGGGTGGCGACGAGCTGGGGGATTGCGAACCATCCGCCGCTGGAGGTTTTGCGGGCGGAGGGGTGAGAGCGGGTGTCACGGGGGAATTGCCGCAAAGAGCGCAAAGAGGCGCAAAAAGTGGGACGGGCGGGCGAGGCGGCGGGCAAAGTTCCGGGCCGTTTCGGACCAGCGTTCCGCAGGGGGAATGGCCGCAAAGAACGCAAAGAGGCGCAAAAATGCGGCGGTCAGGCGAAGGCAACGCGGGTGGTGGTGGCGTCGGGGTCCCAGCCGCGAGTGGGGGCGGCGGTGACGGAGGCGATTTCCTTGATCGAGAGCTGGTTGCCGAGCGTCTTGGCGCCCTTGACGGCGACGTCCGCAGGGTTGCAGGTCTGCTGGTTGATCTTCTGATGGGGCGACGGTTTGTAGCGGATGTAGAGTTGCTTGGGCGTGTCGGGCTCGAAGAAGAGGATGCGGGATTTCTCGGGGATGCACTCGTAGATTTTTTCGAGGATGGTGCCGCCGAAGGTGAAGCGCTTGAGGTAGGTGGCTTCGCGGTTGGTGTAAACCAGCGTGAAGACACGGTCGCGATCGGGCACGGCGCAGTAGATGAGGTCGGGGCCGAGGAAGAGTTTCTCGGGCAGTTCGATGACTTTGTAGTGGCCGTCCTTGAAGACGAGGAGGAGCTTGTCGAACTTGGTGCAGTCGAGCTTGAACTCGTCGCCGGAGACCTTGTAGCCAAGGTAACCGCTCTCGCGGTCGTAGGCGACCTTGAAGGCTTTGAAGGCGACTTCACGGGCGTCGATTTCCTCGTGGCGGCTGGATTTGGTGAGGCGGGGGTAGAGGGGGCCGTATTTGGCGAGGAGGCGCTCGAGATGGGCGATGGCGTACTTGGGGATGTTCTTGAGGTGCTTCTTGGTTTCCTCGAGTTCGGCGCGGGTTTTCTCCATTTCCTCGCGATGTTTGTTGATGTCGAAGAGGGAGATGCGGCGGATGCGGACCTGGAGGAGGCGTTCGACGTCCGGGTCGGTAAGGTCGCGCAGCATCTCCTTGCGGAAGGGCTTGAAGCCATCGTAAACGGCGGCGTTGACGGCCTCGGCGGTCTTGCACTGCTCGATTTTTTTGTAGAGGCGTTCCTCGATGAAGATGCGTTCGAGGGTGCGGAAGTGGAGTTCGTCCTCGAGCTGGCGTTGCTTGAGTTCAAGTTCGCGCTGGAGGAGGGAGAGGAGCTGGGCGGTGTTTTCGCGGAGGACTTCGGAGACGGTGAGTTCGACGGGGCGGTTGTCCTTGATGACGATGATGCGGCTGGAAATGCTGACTTCGCAGGAGGTGAAGGCGTAGAGGGCGTCCACGAGCTGGTCGGCGGTGACACCGGGCGGGGCTTTGATCTCGATCTCGACGTCCTCGGCGGTGAAGTCGTTGATCGACTTGATCTTGATCTTGCCCTTGCGAACGGCTTCCTCGATGGAGGCGATGAGGGAATCGGTGGTGGTGGTCGGAGGGATGTCCTTGATGACGACGGTGGATTCGTCCTTGGTTTTGATGCGGGCGCGGACGGTGATGGTGCCCTTGCCGTCGGCGTATTCGCGGGCGTCCATGAGGCCGCCGGTCTGGAAGTCCGGCAGGCATTTGAAGGGCTGGTTGCGGAGGATGGCGATCTGGGCGGCAAGGAGTTCGGGGAAATTGTGCGGGAGGATGCGGCAGGCGAGGCCGACGGCGATGCCTTCGGCACCGAGCATCAGGGTGAGCGGGATGCGCGACGGGAGGGTGACGGGCTCCTGATTGCGGCCATCGTAGCTGGGGACGAGCTGGGTGAGGTCGTCGTTGAAGAGTTCCTCGCGGGCGAGCTGGGTGAGACGGCACTCGATGTAACGGGAGGCGGCGGCGGGGTCTCCGGTGTAGATGTTGCCGTAGTTGCCCTGACCTTCGATGAGGTAGCGCTTGTTGGTGAGGACGACGATGGCGTCGTCGATGGAGGCGTTGCCGTGGGGATGGAACTTCATCGTGTCGCCGGTGACGTTGGCGACCTTGGTGAAGCGGCCGTCGTCGGTGCGATGAAGCGCCCAGAGGATGCGGCGTTGAACGGGTTTGAGGCCGTCGTTGAGGTTGGGGATGGCGCGATCGCGGATGACGTAGGAGGCGTATTCGAGAAAGCCGGTATCGACGCGGCGATGGAGCGCGAGATCGATCTTGCCGGGCAGAAAGCGCGGGGCGAGGGGCTCGACGACCTCGGCGAGAACGTGCGATTCGGCGTTGGGATCCTTGGGCGGAGTGGTGCCGGCAGCCGGGGCGGGGGCGGGGGCGGGAGGGCCGGCGGCGGCGGGTTTGACGCCGTCGATGGGCAACTCGGGTTGGTCGGGGCTGGGTTGCGGTTTGGGAGGCATGCGTCAGGGCGTTTGGTTCAACGGGTGCAGGAAAGGTTGCGGGCAGATCCGGGTTCGCGGGAAGGCTTCAGTCCTCCACGGGCACGACGAGGTGTTCCATGATGTAGTCTTTGCGTTCGGGGGTGTTCTTGCCCATGTAGAAATCGAAGATGTTGGTGGAATCGTGACGGGGGGCGAACTCGACCTTGCTGAGACGCATGTCCTTGCCGATGAATTGCTTGAACTCCTTGGGGCTGATTTCGCCGAGGCCCTTGAAGCGGGTGATTTCGGGTTTGCCGCCGAGGGTTTTCGAGGCGGCGTCGCGTTCGGCCTCGCTGTAGCAGTAGATGGTGCGTTCCTTGTTGCGGACGCGGAAGAGAGGGGTTTCGAGCACGTAAAGGTGGCCTTCCTGAATGACGCCCTCGAAGAATTTGAAGAAGTAGGTGATGAGCAGATTGCGGATGTGGAGTCCGTCCACGTCGGCATCGGTGGCGAGGATGACCTTTTCGTAGCGGAGTCCCTCGAGGTTGTCCTCGATGTCGAGGGTGCGCATGAGGTTGTACATCTCGTCGTTTTTGTAAACGACGTCGCGTTTGAGATCCCAGACGTTGAGGGGCTTGCCCTTGAGGACGAAGATGGCCTGGGTGTTGACGTCGCGGCAGCTGACGATGGAGCCGGCGGCGGACTGGCCTTCGGTGAGGAAGACCATGGACCCGCGGCCCTTGTCCTTTTTGCGGTCGAAGTGGATCTTGCAATCCTTGAGCTGGGGAATGCGGAGGGTGATGGCCTTGGCGCGTTCGCGGGCGAGTTTCTTGACGTCCTGCAGTTCCTTGCGGAGCTGTTTGGTGTCCTCGACCTTGGCGACGATCTTCTCGGCGACCTCCTTGTTGCGGTGGAAGAAGCGGAGGAGTTCCTCGCGGACGTTGTTGACGAGTTCGGAGCGGATTTCGGTGTTGCCGAGCTTGTTCTTGGTCTGGGATTCAAAGACCGGGTCCTTGAGGCGGATGGCGACAGCGCCGACCATGCACTCGCGGACATCATCGCCTTCGTAGCCGGCCTTGGAGTATTCGTTGACGGCCTTGAGAAGGCCTTCGCGAAAGGCGCTGAGGTGGGTGCCACCGTCGCTGGTGTACTGGCCGTTGACGAACGAGAAGAAGGTTTCGCCGTAGCGGCTGTTGGTGTGGGTGAAGCAGAACTCCAGCATCTTGCTGGTGTAATGAAGGGGCGGGTAGATGGGTTCGCTGTTGTCGGTGGCAAGGTCCTCCATCACGAGGTCGAGCAGGCCGTTGCGGGACTGGAAGGTCTTGCCGTTGAAGAGGAGGCGCAGGCCGCTGTTGAGGTAGGAATAGTGGCGGAGGCGTTTCTCGACGAAGTCGGGGCGAAACTCGCTTTTCTTGAAAATCTCGGGATCGGGCGTGAAGCGGATCAGGGTGCCGTCGGGATCGGTGGTCGCGCCCTTTTTCTCGGACTTGAGGACGCCGGCCTTGAAGGTGGCCTCGGCGAATTCGCCGGCGCGATGGCTGCGGACGTAGAACTCGCGGGAGAGGGCGTTGACGGCCTTGGTGCCGACGCCGTTGAGGCCGACGCTGAACTGGAAGACGTCGTCGTTATACTTGGCGCCGGTGTTGATGCGGGAGACGCAGTCCACCAACTTACCGAGGGGGATGCCGCGTCCGAAGTCGCGGACGGTGACGGTGTCGCCCTCGATCTTGATCTGCACCTCCTTGCCGTTGCCCATGATGAATTCATCGATGGTGTTGTCGATGACCTCCTTGAGCAGGATGTAACAGCCGTCGTCGTAGTGGGAGCCGTCCCCGATGCGCCCGATGTACATGCCGGTGCGCAACCGGATATGTTCAAGGGAGGAGAGCGTCTTGATCTTGCTCTCGTCGTAAACGTGCTTCTTGCTGTCGGCCATAGATTTTAGAGGCGGGAATATTCATGGCGGGCGGTCGCTTGCCAACACGAAATCGAGCGGGGCGCAAAAAACGGGGTGCTGGCCGGCGGGTGGAGCGGGCGCGGAGGCGGGCGCGCCAGTCTCCGGCGCGGCGTCTGCCGGCAGGTCCGGAAGTGGCGCGCGCCCGCCTGGGATGCGCCCGACGGGCAGCAGGCGTCCGGCATGTCGGGAAGGAAAATCCATCCGCCGTGTTTAACTTGCCCGGACCAACCCCGCTGGCACCGGCGCGAGCGGCGGGCGTACGCGAAACGGCCCGGAGGGAAACCTCCGGGCCGTTGGCGAATGGAAACTGCGCGGATTAGAGCGTATGGGCGCCGCCAACCGAGCAGGTGGGCGCGCTGCTGACCGTGAAGGCGGTCGTGTAGTTGCCGCCGGCGGGGCACGTCGGCACCCGGTTGCCCTTGAGGTAGTCGGTCACCAGGGCGGCACTGACCGAGTCGGTGCCGGACTTCTTGTTTTCGAGCGCCCACTGCTGCGCCGCGCCGTCAAGTTGCTTGAGGTTCGCGATGCACGCGTTGACCTGGGCGGTCGTGCGGGCTTTCACGAAGTTCGGAATCGCGATGGCGGCCAGCAGGCCGATGATGGCGACGACGATCATGATTTCCACGAGGGTGAAGCCCGAGCGTTTGTTGATGTTGATCTTCATACTGTTATTCTGCCTTTCGATGCCGGTGTGAATCCGCAGCAGAGGTGGTTTTAACGTTTTTAGTTTAATGACTACGTTGCGAACTCACCTTGTTTCACCTCTGCCAACCGACGTTTCTGCATGTAGCAGCCGTGATGCCAACCCGCGCAGAGCGAAAAATCGGACGCGGAAAACCGCGAACGACCGGGCGCAATCTGAGTGTTCTGGCATCGGGCCGCATGTTGCTGCATGGCAGATTATCGGCGGAATAGCGCGGTTGCCTTAGAACCGGCGGAGCCATGTGCGCGCGGAAAGCGCGAGGGAATGGATAGGACGGAAGCGATCGACGACCCTAAATTCATTGGGGATTTCGCGGATTTACGTTGACCGGAGCAACTAGCGCATCAGGAGAAAAGGCAAGCAAACGGGGGGGTGTTACGAGAGCGTGGCTGGGGAGGGAAACGGGCGGCGACCGGCAGCGCGCAAGCCAAACGGACGCTGGCGCGTGAGGGCGGGTCCTGTCAGCACGGTGTCTGGAAGCGCAACATGGGTGTCCCGATTTGGGACAGAGCGCGCGGGGAACGGGTGCGAAGTGCGGTTCCGGACTGGAACGCGCCTATTGGAGGGCTCCGGTGCAACTACTCCCCGCACCGGCGGTGCAGGCGAGGCAGTGGTTGCCGGTGGCGATGGCACAGTCGGGGAGTTGGGCGGGGGTGATGTCCCAAAGAAAGCGCTGGCGGGAGGCCGGAGCGGGGTCGGTCGCCGGAATTCCGGCGGCGAGCGGGAGGCCGAGCATCTGGTTGAAGTCGCAGTCGTACAGTTCACCCTGGTAGCCGACGCTGAGGGTGGTGCGACACATGAGGCCGGGGACGGTGGCGGGATTGAAGGCGTTGGCGAGGAGTTCGAGGTAGGCGTCCCACTGCCCGTGCCGGCGGAGGTCCTCGGCAAAACGCGCAATGGGCTGGTTGGTGATGGTGAAGAGGCGATGGAAAACGATGCCAAACTGCTGCCGCAGTTCGGCGTGGTAGTCGGCCTCGAGTTCGGCCTGCGGGCCGGGGAGTTTCGGGCCGAGCGGATTGTAAACGAGATGCAGCGGCAGGCGGGTGCCGTAGCCGCGGGCGTTGAGCGCTTGCAGTGCGCGGATGCTCTTGGCGAATACGCCGTTGCCGCGCTGCTGATTCACATTCTCCGCCGAATAGCAGGGAAGCGAGGCGATGATCTCGACCTCGTGAAGGGCGAGATAATCGGGCAGCCAGCCAAAGTCCGGCTCCTCGATAATGGTAAGATTGTTGCGATCAATCACGCGCGCTCCGGCGGCGCGGGCGGTCTCGACGAGGAAGCGGAAGTGTTCGCTCAACTCGGGCGCGCCGCCGGTGAGGTCCACGACGGCGGGACGATGTTGCCGAATCCAGTCGCCGATGCGGCGCGCGACCGCAGCGCTCATCATCTCGGTGCGCCACGGCGCGGCGTCCACGTGGCAATGGCGGCAGGCCTGGTTGCACTTGCGTCCGACATTGATCTGCAACGTCTCGATCCGCGCGCGGGTGAGCGCGAGGCCGTGGGCGCGGAGTTGGGCGGCGAAACGGTTCATCGCAAATGCGGCGGGCACTGAAACACGAACCGGTTAAAACCACTAACCGGCACTAACCGGCACTGATAGGACTCCCGGTTCGACTGCTCTCTCCCGATGCGGCCTCGCGTGGTTTTCATTAGTGCCGGTTAGTGCCGGTCAGTGGTTTATATATTCGGGTGCCAGACGGCCAAGGGATTCAGGTTTTCCAGTTCTAGCAGCACTGGGCGCTGCCGCCGTCGCAGCACTGGCTTGGGGCGGCGGTGGCATCGTAGGCGAGGCCTTTGGTTTCGCGCGGATCGCGGTGGCGCTGGAGGCGGCAGTCGAAGGGTTTGGCGGCGGCGGGCGGGACCGGGACGAGCGGTTCGATGAATTCGAAGTGCGCGGCGTAAGGGGCTTTGCGGAGAAGCTGGAAGGTTTTGTCGCACACGGCCACGCGCTCGCCGCGGCGGTAGCGGTGGCCGTCGTCGTCGAGGGTTTCGCGGAAGGGGCCGCGGTAGATGACGGCCTGCAAGTGATCGAAGCAGTCGCCTTGTTTGCCCTTGAAGGCCTCGACGGTGACGCTGCGGAACTCGAGGCCGTGAACGGTCTGCCACGGACGGGGATCGCGCTTGGCGAGGCGGATGCCGTAAAAGCCGGCGTCCTCGAAGGCGCGCAGGAAGGCGTCCTCGCGCAGCGCGCCACTGATGCAGCCGCTCCAGAGCGTCGGGTCGTGCTGGAGCGCTTCGGGGACGTCCTCGTCGCTGACGATGTCGGAGATGACGGCGCGGCCGCCTTTTTTCAACACGCGAAAAATTTCGGCGAAGAGCAGGCGTTTGGCGGCGGGTTCGACGAGGTTGAGGACGCAGTTGGAAACGACGACGTCGATGGAATCCGGGGCGATGAGCGGGGCGCGGACGCGGAGATCGGCGGCGAGTTCTTCGGCGCGGAGAAAGGCGTTGGCGTCGGTGAGCGGGTGGCGGCGGAGTTCGGCGTCGAGGGCGTCGAGATCGAGCGCAAGGTCCTGGATGCGGCCTTTGCGGAACTCGACATTGGCGTAGCCGAGTCGTTCGGCAACGACCGGGGCGTTGCGGCGGGCGACTTCGAGCATGGCGTCCGTCATGTCCACGCCGATAACGCGGCCAGCGGGACCGACGACCTGCGCGGCGATGAAGCAGATTTTTCC
>CAZUUP010000124.1:0-11819 GCA_964623105.1 uncultured Akkermansia sp. | reverse complement strand
CCGCCCTCCTTCTCCTCCTCGCCTTCGTCGCCTTCTACGCCTTCCGCCACTGACCATTCTCCCGCTCCCGCGGCGGCCGGAGCGCGGACGTCCCCATCCGCTTAAAACGTGCGCCGGGAGAGAACGTGGATTGCGCCCCGGACGCGCAAACCTTCGCGCACCTCGCTGGCACCGGGCGCTCGCAATCCCTCCCCCCAAGACCGGCCTTGCCCCAACCCATCCCTCGGTGCTTTCCATCCTTGCCAAAGCCCCGCCCGATTTCTACCGTCCGCCCCATGGAATCGCAGTTAATTCAATACGCGCCCGTGCTCATCCTCGGCGCCCTGGCCGTCGGTTTCGCCGCCAGCGTCCTCATCCTCTCCGTCGTCCTCGGCAAACTCGGCCGAAACTCCAAAATCAAGGACACCCCCTACGAATGCGGCATGTTGCCCATCGGCGACGGCAGCACCCGCATGTCCGTCAAATTCTACCTCGTCGCCATGCTCTTCATCCTCTTCGACATCGAAGTCGTTTTCCTCTACCCGTGGGCCGTCGTTTACAAGGAGATGCTCGCCGACCCCGCCACCCGCAACCTGATCTTCTTCGCCATGCTCTCCTTCCTCGGCATCCTCTTCGTCGGCTACCTCTACGCCCTCAAGAAAAAGGCGTTCGACTGGAAAAGCTGAATCGAAAGTACGAGTTAGCAATGAGCTGCGCCGGGCGGAGACTTCATACTTCATCATTCACCCTTCGTAATTTCCCCACCCCATGAGCATCAACATCAAATTCGGCACCTCCGGCTGGCGCGGTCTCATCGCGCGCGACTTCACCTTCGACGGCGTCCGCCTCGCCTCCCAGGGCATCGCCGACTATCTCAACTCCGAACTTAAAAACGCCGCCTCCCCCATCGCCGGCCGCAAACCCCTTGTCATCCTCGGCCACGACACCCGCTTCCTCGGACGCGAATTCGCCCTCGCCGTCGCCGAGGTCCTCACCGCCAACGGCCTCACCTGCCACCTCTGCCAGCGCGACGCCCCCACCCCCGTCATCGCCCACACCATCCGCGCCCGCAAAGCCATCGGCGGCATCAACATGACCGCCAGCCACAATCCCGCCGAGTATCAGGGCCTCAAGTTTTCCACCTACAACGGCGCCCCCGCCACCGCCGAAGTCACCAAACTCGTCGAGGCCAACATCGCCCGTCGCCAGGCCGAGGGCTGGACCTTCAAGGCCGCCGTCGTCGGCACCTTCCAATGCAAAACCATCGATCCCCAGCCCGACTACTTTAAGCAAATCCGCAAGCTCATCGACTTCGCCACCATCCGGAAAGCCCGGCTCAAGATCGCCGTCGAACTCATGTACGGCACCGGCCGCGGTTACCTCGACACCCTCCTCGAAGAAGATGGCGGCGCCAAAATCACCCGCTTCCACAACGAACTGAATCCCCTCTTCGGCGGCCACCACCCCGAACCCGATGCCCACGGCATGGAGGAAGTCAGCAAATTCGTCCTCGCCGGCAAGGCCCAGTTCGGCCTCGGTCTCGACGGCGATGCCGACCGCTTCGGAGTCGTGGACAAGAGCGGCGCCTGGCTCACCCCCAACCAGATCCTCGCCCTCGCCCTCTACCACCTCAAAAAGAACCGCGGCTGGACCGGTGCCGTCGTCCGCACCGTCCCCACCAGCCATCAGGTCGATGCCGTCGCCGAACTCCTCGGCGTGAAACTTCACGAGACCCCCGTCGGCTTCAAATACATCGGCGCCCTGATGGAAAGCGAACCCATCATCGTCGGCGGCGAGGAGAGCGGCGGCCTCTCCGTCAAAGGCCACGTCCCCGAGAAGGACGGCGTCCTCGCCTGCCTCCTCATGGCCGAACTCGTCGCCACCGAGAAAAAATCCCTCGGCCAGATCCTCCAACAACTCGAAAAACAAACCGGCGAATTCCACACCACCCGCATCAACGTCAAGATCAACCCCGAGACCAAGGACGCCCTGCTCGGCAAACTCAAAGCCGGTCTCAACGACGTCGGCGGGATTCCCGTCGAAAAATTCATCACCACCGACGGCTTCAAATTCCTCCTCCCCAACCGCGAATGGGTAGCCTTCCGCGCCAGCGGCACCGAACCCCTCATCCGCTGCTACATCGAGGCCAAGTCCGCCAAGCAGATGAAAAAACTCGAGACCGCCTGCCGCAAACTCCTGGCCAGTTGACCCGGGCCGAGGCCAACCGCCGAGGTGTTCCAGCCCAAGAACCCCGTCACGGGCAAATCAGCCAACCAGTCGATGCCTTGGGGTGGGGAGCGCACGCGTCCCGCGTGCCGTCGTGTCCGTCTCGGACACGACATCGTTCCGCAATCCAACCCCTCATCGTTTCGTCGCCGTCGTTGCAAAAGTCCGTGCCGGAGCCGCCGACGCAAGAAGTACGTCCGTCCCCCCATCGCCGCACGGCACCAATGCGAAAAGCCCGGTAGGCCGTCGGTGTCCTCACCGCGCCGCCGCGGCGCACGTACACCCCAGCGGCGCGCTGAGGACATATTTGCCCCACCTCCCCAGCGCGACCAAGACGGACCCGCACACACCCGCGCCCGCCAATCCCGCCACCCCCGTCAGCGCGAGAGCCGCAAATAGATCTGCTCCGGCCGCGCCGGCGGTGCCGGCGTCCAGTCCATCGCCGTGTTCACCACCGCCCGCATCTGCGCAAACCACCACCGCGCCCGATGCTGACGCGCCGCCCGGCCCGTCACCGGCTGGTTGACCTTCCGACCCTCGATCCCGAATTCCATTTGATTGTTTTGCATAGGATGAACTTTCTTTCGCCGCTCATCCTGCCATCCGGGGTGGGACATCTACGGGGCAACCCCAAAAATATTTTCAAAAACTTTCGCCCCCTCCTCCAACAACCCCGCATCCAGTCTCGAACACCATCCGTCGATCGTCGGCCATCAGGCATTAAACGTTGAGCGTTAAAAGTTGAACGTTGAAGGTTCGGCGTTGCCCGTTGACCGCCGAGCATCACCCGTCGCTCCCAGCCCCCACCGTTCCTCCACCTATCCCTCCCGCTTCGATAATAGTTTCCCTTTCCCTCCGCTTCCCCCTTGAATTCCCTCCCATGCTGATCGCGTTTCACAAGCCCTACGGCGTGCTCTCCCAATTCACGCCCGACGGCTCCCCCAACCGACCCCTCGCCACCTTCCGCTTCCCGCCCCAAGTCTATCCCATCGGCCGCCTCGACGCCGATTCCGAGGGCCTCCTCCTCCTCACCGACGAACCCGCCCTGAATCAACAGTTGCTTCCCCCCGACCAGCGCCACCCGCGCACCTACTGGGCACAAGTCGAACGCATCCCCACCCCTGCCAGCCTCGCCACCCTCGCGCGCGGCGTCACCATTCAAGGACACCACACTCTCCCCTGCCGCGCGTGGATTCTCGACCCCCAACCCGACTTCGCCCCCCGCGACCCGCCCATCCGCCACCGCAAATCCGTTCCCGACTGCTGGATCGGCCTCGAACTTGTCGAAGGCAAAAACCGCCAGGTCCGCCGCATGACCGCCAGCATCGGCCATCCCACCCTCCGCCTCGTGCGCATGCAAATCGGTGAACTGCCCCTCGGCAACCTTCCCGCCGGTAACTGGCGCCAGCTCACCCCCGCCGAACGAAAACTCGTCCTCGCCCGCACCGCCTGAATCGCCGACGCGCACTCGAGACGCCCGGCAACCCGCCACGCCCCGCTGCACTCACCGCACCGCACCCGCCTCACACAAGACCGCGCCGATATCAATCGTCACGAAAGTTCGTACCATCCCCGCCGCGACCTCCGGCTTTACTTCCTCCGGAGAGGTGTGGAGCGGAAGCACTCCTCCACGGCGACAACATCGGCGAGAATGCGCCACTCTCCCCCAGCCCATTCCCCGTCCGTGCCTCACAGGAAATCGAAGACAGCAGTACTTCTCGCGTCATCGGCCCCAGCACGAACCCTCCCAACGCTTGGCACCCGTCGGTCACCACCCGCCGCCGCCTCCCAAAATTTTCCGCACGCCAGACTTGGCTCCGCCCTCCTTCCCCACTAACCTCCCCCCATGTCCCGATCTCAAACCCGACCCGCCGACCGGATCAGCCGGCGTCACTTTGTGCGCCGCGCCGCCCTCGCCGCCACCGCCGTCCCCCTGCTGCCCGCCGCCCTCGCCGCCGCCGAGGACACCATCACCCTCCCCTTCGAGAATGGCGAACGTCCCCTCGTCAAATATCCTCAAAAACGCCCCCTCATCCGCCTCACCACCCGGCCGCCGCAACTCGAAACCCCCTTCTCGGTCTTCAACGAAAACGTCATCACCCCCAACGACGCCTTCTTCGTCCGCTACCACCTCACTGTCTCTCCGCCCCCGATGACCCTGCTCGAGAAGTTCCAGCTCGAAATCAAAGGCAGCGTCAAAACCCCTCTCACCCTCTCCGTCGCCGATCTCAAATCCAAATTCGAGCCCGTCGAAATCGTCGCTGTGAACCAGTGCTCCGGCAACAGCCGCGGCTTCAGCGAACCCCGCGTCCCCGGCGGCCAGCTTGGCCACGGCGCCATGGGCAACGCCCGCTGGCGCGGTGTCCGCCTCAAGGACGTCCTCGACCACGCCGGCGTCGCCGCCTCCGCCCGTCAGGTCACCTTCCGCGGCCTCGACCGCAGCCTCGTCAAAGGCACCCCCGACTTCATCAAGGCCCTCGACATCGACCACGCCCGCGACGGCGAGGTGATGCTCGCCTACACCATGAACGGCGCCGACCTCCCCATCCTCAACGGCTGGCCCCTCCGCCTTGTCGTCCCCGGCCACTACGGCACCTACTGGGTCAAGCACGTCAACGAGATCACCGTCATCGACGACCTCTTCGCCGGCTTCTGGATGGGCACCGCCTACCGCATCCCCGACAACGCCAGCGGCTGCATCGCCCCCGGCACCGCCCCCGGCAAGACCGTCCCCATCATGCGCTTCAACGTCCGCTCCTTCATTACCAGCCTCGTGGACGGCAACACCATCAAGACCGGCCAACCCGTAACCGTCCGCGGCATCGCCTTCGACAGCGGCCACGGCATCAGCGAAGTCATCTTCTCCGACGACGGCGGCCGCTCCTGGCGCCGCACCGAACTCGGCCCCGATCTCGGCAAGTACTCCTTCCGCGAATGGAGCATCAATTTCACCCCCACCCGCCCGGGCCTCCTGGAACTCAAGGCCAAGGCCACCAATCGCATCGGCCAGTCCCAACCCCTCGATCCCCTCTGGAATCCCGCCGGCTACCTCCGCAACGTCGTCGAAACCGTCCGCGTCAACGCCGCCTGATGCTTCACCCCATGAAACGCCCCTCCCTCCTCGCCCCCGCCCTCACGTTCGCGCTCGCCGCCTCCTCCTCCCCCCTGCCCGCCGCCGAACGCTTCGAACTGCCCCCCGAAACCGCCACCTTCAAGCCCGGCCCCGGCGTCGAAACCGTCAAGGCCCAATGTCTCCTCTGCCACTCCGCTGAATACGTCTCCACGCAGCCCCGCCTTCCCCGCGCCTTCTGGAAAGCCAGCGTCCAGAAAATGAAGGAAAAATTCGGCGCCCCCATCCCGGTGGACAAAGTGGACACTCTCGTCGAATATCTCGCCACCACCTACGGTGCCCCCGACAAAAAACCCTGACCTCCACGCCGGGCAGCGCACGGACGTCCCCGTCCGATTTAAGCGTTCGCGGCGAAAATAGTGACGGCGTCCCGCCCTCTCAACCGTCCTCGCCCACCCTTCGAAAGCACGCGGAGCCGCGGACACCGCAGCGCCAGCCACGCCGCCTTCCCGGCCTCTTGCGCTCGCAATCTTTCCGCCAACACCGGGAAACACCGAATCCAAAATCACAAAAACTTGCGTCTGGAAGCCCCTCCCTCGCCCTGCTAACGTCGCAAATATGTGTCGTAACCTTGCCTGGAACATCGCCGCCGCACTCCTGCTGGCCATTGCCCCACGCGCCATCGCCGAGGAAACCTCGGGCGAAACCACCCGCCCCCTCGAAATCAAAACCTACCGCGGCTGGCAGGAAAGCATCATCCTCAACGCCGGTCGCATCCGCCTCGTTGCCACCCCCGCCGTCGGCGGCCGGGTCGTCTTCTACGGCTTCAACGGCGAAAACATCCTCTTCGAAAACCCCGCCAGCTTCGGCAAAACCCTCGACACCACCAGCGAAAACTTCCCCGTCGGCGGCTATCAATGCGACCTCGGCCCCGAATTGCGCGGCATCCCCCCGCACCCTCTCCTCTGGAAGGGCAAATACGACTGGGCCGCCCGCCGCCTCGCCGTCAAACTCACCAGCCCGGCCGACGCCACCCTCGGCATCCAGTTGGAGAAGGAAGTCCACCTCGCCCCGGACAACGGCGACGTCGGCATCACCCAGCGCATGCTCAATATCTCCGACCGCCAGACCAGCTTCTGCCTTTGGGACCGCACCCTCTGCGTTGGTGGCGGCTTCGCTCTCATCCCTCTGAACCGCAAAAGCCGCTTCAAATCCGGTTGGTCGCTCTACACCAAATCCCCTTCCGGCGACTCCTATCAAGGCAGCCCCTCCGAAACCGATCAGATCAAAGTCCTCTCGGGCGTCCTTGTCGCCAAGACCGGCGGAACCGCCACCAAACTCGGCGCCGATTCCGATGGCGGCTGGATTGCCTACGTAAAGGGCCTGCTCATGTTTGTGAAATATTTCCCCTACACGCCCAAAGGCAACTACACCGACGGCGGCAACTCAGTGGAACTCTATTTCGACGACAAGGTCGCCGAACTCGAACCCCTCAGCCCGGAAATCCCCCTCGCACCCGGAGCCAAATACGACTTCCCCGAAAAGTGGACCCTCATCGAGCTGAACGAAGAAGTCCTCACCCACGCCCAGGCCCGCGACCTCGTCAAACGCATCCCTCCGTCCCCCTTCCCCCACTGATCCGCCCAGTTACCCGCCCGCACTCCCGCTTCTCCCCGCCAACAATTCGAAACTAAATTTGACCAACCTCGAAACGCCATATACCTTATCTACGGCAACAGAAATACTACTTTTTGGAACCATGAACCAAACCCAGAACCCGGCGGCGGCCAGCGTGAAACTGGAGAACTCGTCCTAGCACAACCAAGTCACCTGCTCCCGGCGCCGGCGCATCACCATGAATGCGCGCGCTACAAATCTCCGGGGCTCCATCGAGGAGCGGCTCGCCGGCAGCCTCGGATTGCGGACCGGCACCCGTCCTCGCACCCCCCGCGACGGACGCTCCCACGGAGTGGTGACCCTCGCCTCCTTCAGCGGCTCGATCGACTCCGGGTTCATCGCCGCGCGACTCGCTCACTTTCTCAAAGCCGAAACAGGGCTCCCAGTCATTATCGTCCAGCTCGTTCCCGCCGGAACCACGCTGGCACTTAAAGACTGGCCCCTGCTTCGGCGACGCGCAGAAGCCGGCTTCGCCCTCGCCGACCACCTCGCAACCCTCCCCTCCGGCGTCGAACGCCTCACCCTCACCTCCAGCGCCGATCCCCATGAGTCCGCGCTCATGGCCACGTTCCTCAATCACCTCCGCCGCCACTTCGCCTACCTGCTTCTCGACCTCGGCCACGAAGCCCACCGCCCGCTCCTCGAGGAATGCGTCCTCCGCTCCGACCTCAACTGCCTGCTCCTCCGTCAGGACGCCACCGAATTCTACGATTTCAACCGCTTCGCCCGCCTCGTCCACGCCCTGCCCGGCGGTGAATGGGTCGCTTTCAAACCCCTTATCTGCCTCGCCAGCGACGAACCCGCCCACGACTCCGGTGAATCCTTCAAACCCCTCGCCGGCTTCCGCACCGGCTTCATTCGCAACGCCCCCGCCCTGGGCGCCGAGATCGACGCCGGCGCCTGGACCCACCGCCTGCTTGATTCCGATCTCCGCCGCCTCGCCCGTGAAATCGCCCACCGCCAGGTCGGCCTCGCCCTCTCCTCCGGAGGCGCCAAAGGCTTTGCCCACGTCGGCGTCATTCAGGTTCTGGAGGAAAACGGCATCGATATCGACATGATCGCCGGCTGCAGCATGGGCGCCTACGTCGGATCCCTCTGGGCCTACGGCCTCGACGGCAACAAACTCGACCGCCTCGCCCATGAGGTCGAAGGCCGCTTCGGCATGTTGCGCCTCATCGACCCCGTCCTCCCCCCTCGCCGCGGCTTCATCGAGGGCAACAGCATCAAGCGCCGCCTCAAACGCTCCCTCGGCGACGCCCGATTCGTGGACACAATCATCCCCCTCCGCATCGTCGCCACCCAGCTCGGTAGCCTCGGTCGCACGGTTTTCTCGACCGGCGAAATCGCTCCCGCCGTCCACGCCAGCATCGCCATCCCCGGTGTCTGTGTCCCCGTCAATATCGACGGCACTGACTACATCGACGGCGGCATCTCCGACCCCCTGCCCGTCGATGTTCTTCGAGGCGCAGGCATCGAACGCATCATCGCCGTCAACACCATCCCGCCCCCGTCCTTCCTCCAATGCCGCGAGGAACGCAAACGCGAGCACGACGACTCCACCCCCCGCCGCTTCAATCTGTTCAAATTCCTCAACCGCCACCTCAACTACTTCGCCGGCGGCAACATCCTCGACAACCTCGTCTCCAGCTTCTACGGCGCGCAAATGCGCGTCGCCGAGGAAAGCTGCCGCGACGCCGACCTCGTCCTCCGCCCGCTCGCGTGGGACGCCCGCTGGCACGACTTCGCCCGTCCCGGCAAATACATCGCCGTCGGCCGTCAGGTCGCCACCGAACACCTCCGCGACATCAAGTCCCTCATCACCCGAAAGGAGCCGCATCATGAACACGAACCAGCTCACCACCCAATGGCACACGCTGCCTGAAGCCACCGTCCGCCGGCTTCAAATCGAAAAGCTGCGCCGCTACCTGCGCGACGTCGTCGTTCCTTTCTCGCCGCACTATCGCGCGCTCTTTCACGAACACGGCTTCGCCCCCGACGACCTCCACACCCTCGAGGATCTCGACCGTCTCCCGCTGACCTCCAAGCTCGACCTCAGTTCCACTCCCGAGCATCCCAATCGCATCCGCGACTTCCTCGTTCTGCCCGACAAAAAAATCCTCGCGCGCCGTCCCGCGAACATTCTCGGTGCCCTTATCCACGGCCGCGAACACGTCCGCCGCGCCCTCGATGCCGAGTTCCGCCCCGTGTTCATGACCAGCACCACCGGCCGCTCCGCCGAGCCGATTCCCTTTCTCTTCACGCGCTACGACCTCGACCATCTCGCCCTCACCGGCAAACGCGTCTTCGAGGTCTGCGGTGCCGCTCCCGACCTCCGCCTGCTCAATCTCTTCCCCTTCGCGCCGCATCTCGCTTTCTGGCAAACGCACTACGGCGGCGTCGAATTCGGCGTGTTCCAGACCAGCACCGGCGGCGGCAAGGTCATGGGCACCGAGGGCAATCTCCGCCTCATCCGCAAGCTCAAGCCCGACATCCTCATCGGCATGCCCACCTTTCTGTACCACGTCCTCCATCAGGCCGCGGATGAAGGCGTGCGTCTCGAAAACCTCCGCCGCCTCGTCCTCGGCGGCGAAAAAGTCCCCGACGGCATGAAGCGCAAACTCGTCAACCTCGCCGCCGAACTCGGCTCGCCCGGCCTCGACATTGTCAGCACCTACGGCTTCACCGAGGCCCGCATGGCCTGGGGCGAATGCGCCAATTCCTTCGGCAAACACGAGACCGGCTTCCACCTCTACCCCGACCTCGGCCTCGTCGAATTGATCGATCCGAAAACCGGCCGCCTCGTCCCGCCCGGCCAGCCCGGCGAGATCGTGTTCACCCCGCTCGACGGCCGCGGCACCGTCGTCATCCGCTACCGCACCGGCGATTATCTCGACGGACGCCTCACCTACGAACGCTGCCCCGGTTGCGGTCGCACCGTCCCACGGCTCCTCGGCAACATCAGCCGCAGCACCGAAATCAAGAGCCTCAACTTCGGCAAACTAAAAGGCACGCTCGTCGATTTCAACCAGCTCGAACACGTCCTCGACAACGTGGACGACGTCGGCTCCTGGCAGCTCGAACTCCGCAAGCTCCACGACGATCCGCTCGAGGTGGACGAACTCATTCTCCACGTTCAAAAAATCAACGGTGCCGACGAAACCCGTCTCGCCAACGACCTCCGCACCCGCCTCTACAATACCGCCGAGCTGCATCCCAACCGCATTGAATTCCACAACGCCGAGGAACTCCGCCGCCGCCAGGGCGTCGGCGTGCAACTCAAGGAAAGCAAGATCCTCGACAGCCGCCCCGGCTCCACCCCGCGAATTGTTTCCACAAATCCCGCCCCACCACTGTCTAACCTGACAACCAACCGAACTGAACCACTGGAGGCCGCCAGATGAAAACGCCCCGCCTGGTCATCGTGGATGGAGTCCGAACCCCCTTCTGCCGCGCCGGCACGGATCTCGCCGGCCTCGCCCCCGACGAGCTCGGCCGCATCGCCGTCAACGCCCTCCTCACCCGCACCGGCCTTGATCCCGCCCGCATCGACGAAGTCATCTTCGGCTGCGTCTGCCAGCCCTTCGATGCCGCCAACATCGCCCGCGTCATCGCCCTCCGCGCCGGCATTCCCGAAAGCGTCCCCGCCATCACCGTCCACCGCAACTGCGCCTCCGGCTGCGAAGCCCTCACCCAAGCCGCGGAAAAAGCCGCCGCCGGTCGTGGCGAAATCTTCCTCGTCGGCGGCACCGAGAGCATGTCCCAAGTCCCGCTCCTCTTTCCTCAAACCGCCGCCGCCAAATTCACCGCCCTCGCCAAAGCCCGCAGCGCGCTGCAAAAAGTGAAAGCCCTCACCGCCTTCCGCCCCGCGGATTTCAAGCCCCGCGTCGGCCTAATGCTGGGCCTCACCGATCCCGTCTGCGGCCTCAACATGGGCGAAACCGCCGAACTCCTCGCCCGCGAACTCGGCCTCACCCGCGCCCGCCAGGACGCCTTCGCCATCGAGTCACACAAACGCACCCTCGCCGCCCGCGAAAAAATCGCCGCCGAAATCTGCCCCGTCTTCAACACCGCCGGCACCGCCCTCACCGCCGACAACGGCCCGCGCACCGATCAAACCCCCGAGACCCTCGCGCGCCTCAAACCCGTTTTCGACAAACGCAACGGCACCGTCACCGCCGCCAACTCCTCGCAAATCACCGACGGCGCCGTCGCCCTCCTCGTCATGACCGAAACCAAGGCCGCCGAACTCGGCCTGCGTCCCCTCGGCGTCCTCACCGGCTACGCCTACGCCGGCTGCGATCCCAGCCGCATGGGCCTCGGCCCCGTCTTCGCCATGGCCAAAGCCCAGGACCTCACCGGCCTCAGCCCCGCCGACGCCGACCTCATCGAAATCAACGAAGCCTTCGCCGCCCAGGTCCTCGCCTGTCTCGAATGCGCACGCTCGGAAAAATTCGCCCGCAAAGTCCTCGGCCGCCCTGCCGCCCTCGGCGAAATCCCGCTCGAAAAACTCAATGTCAACGGCGGCGCCATCGCCCTCGGCCATCCCGTCGGCGCGACCGGCGCCCGCCTCGTCCTCACCACCCTGCTCGAACTCAAACGCCGCTCCGCCCACCGCGCACTCGTCTCCCTCTGCGTCGGCGGTGGCCAGGGCGCGGCCCTCTGGTTGGAGGCCTTATGAACACCCTCTCCCTCACCACCACCGATCTGTTCTCGCCCCATCCCACGCGCCCGGATCACGCCCATCCCCCGCGGACCGCGCCCGCCTCGGACCTCCCTCGCCCCTCCGAGGGGAGAGGGAATGAGGGTGAGGGGTCGGCCACAACACCGCGACCCACCCCCACGCCCGCGCCCACTTCGGACCTCCCTC
>CAZUUP010000123.1:0-11847 GCA_964623105.1 uncultured Akkermansia sp. | reverse complement strand
CCCCGCCCCGTCCCGATCTTCCCGTCCGGCACGTTTCCGCTTTCCACCCGCCCCACGGACGGGTAATCCCATGCGCCATGAACAACCCCGACCAACTGCGCGAACTCTTCCGGATGCAACAGGCCCTCAACGCGCGCATCGGCGTCCACACCGACACCATGACCGACGAGGAGAAAACCAAATGGATCCTCAACTACTGCCGCGCCATGGGCCAGGAACTCGCCGAACTCACCGACAGCGTGCCCTGGAAATGGTGGGCCAAATACCAGAAGTTCGACGAACAAAACGCCCGCGTCGAAGTCGTGGACCTCTTCCATTTTCTCATCAGCATGGCGCAAGTCCTCGGCATGAGCGCCGACGACGTCTTCGCCGCCTACGTCAAAAAGAACGAGGTGAATTTCAAGCGCCAGGAAACCGGCTACACCCAAAAGGACCACGGCGACTCCAAACACATCTGATCCACCCCACGCCGCCCCGCCGCCGCCGAAGTGAGCAAGCGGACAGCCCCGCCGACCCCGCGAACGACGCTTCATGATCCCCAAACCCGCCCTCCAACCCTCGAGCCGCGTCCCGAAACGGCTGCGCGACGAGGTCCGCGGCGTCCTGATCTCGCGCGCCCAGATCGCCCGGCGCGTGCGCGAACTGGCCCGCGAAATCGAGCGCGACTTTCAAGGCCGCGACTTCGTCGTCGTCTCCCTCCTCAACGGCACCGTCATGTTCCTGGCCGACCTGATCCGCCATCTCAACCTCCCCTTGCGCCTCGATTTCATGGGCGTCTCCAGCTACCGCGAAGGCACATCCTCTCGCGAACTCTTCTACACCAAGGAACTGCGCCTCGACGTCCGCGGACGCGATGTCCTCCTGGTCGATGACATCCTCGACACCGGCAAAACCCTCTCCTCCGTGCTCGCAAAACTGCGCGAACTGAAACCGCGCGAAATCAAGACCTGCGTGCTGCTCGACAAACCCTCCCGCCGCGTCGAGAACGTTCGCGCCGACTACGCCGGCTTCGAAATCCCCGACCTCTTCGTGATCGGCTACGGACTCGACTACGCCGAGCGTTATCGGAACCTTCCATTCGTCGGCGTCTTGCACGAACGGATGTATCTGCCCGGAGCGGACTGAGAATCATGAACGTCAACGTCCAGTTCTTCTCGTATTTCAAGCAGTTGACCGGCACCTCGGCCACCACCGAAACCCTCCCCGCCGGTGCCACCGTCGCCGACCTGTTGCGCGTCCTCGCAGAGCGCTTTCCCAAACTCCGCGGCGGCGAAAAATCAACGCTGGTCGCCATCGGCGTCGAATACGCCACCAAAGATCAAGTGCTCCGCGAAGGCGACGAAGTCTCCGTCTTCCCCCCGGTCCAGGGCGGATGAGCCGACATCCGGTCGGCCACGGATGGAACCCCACGATGAATGCTGCCGGATACGTTTCTTACCCAGTGTTTACAACGTTTTCGTCTCACCTCGGCCCCGGAGCAATTCCAGGCAATTTGCGGCGCCACCCCGTTTTGGAGTGCGGTGACTCGTCACCGCTTTCGCGCAGGCGACTTGTCGCCGTCGAAGTTCCAGTCACGCCCGAACCCGCGCGCCCGCCCACGCTGGCGCGAGCCGTGACGCCCCCCATACCCCGTCCACGCCCTCCGCAGTTAAACGACGGCAAGTCGTCTCGGCAGAGCGGTGTCGAGTCACCGCATCCCGAAGCCATCCGCTTTCGGTGGCGGCTTCTCCACGCGGAAAACATTCCGATCATGTTCCAACCATGAAGCGCACGCTCACCATTTCCTCCGACCCGATCGACGAAGCTGCCCTCGTCGCGCAACGCCGCCTGTCATCCGCGATGGGCGCCGCCGTTTACTTCACCGGCGTGGTCCGCGAAAAGGAAGGCGCACGCATCCTCAAAGGAATCGATTACGAAGCCTTCCGCCCCATGGCCGAACATCAGTTCCACCTCATCTTTGATGCGATGGCACAACGCTGGCCCATCGAATCCGTCCGCGTCGTGCATCGCATCGGCTTCGTGCCCGTGAACGAACCCTCCCTCTGGGTCGAGGTGATCGCCCCGCACCGCGGCGAGGCTTTCGCCGCCTGCCAGTTCCTGATCGAGAAGATGAAGGCGAAGGTGACCATCTGGAAGAACGCGGTGTGACGCGGGGGCGCAGGGAGTCGGCGGAATTAAAAGGCTGGGCCGCAGCCAAAACGGAGCGCGGCTGTGTGCGCGGAGCACCAACCGCAGCCGGTTGACCGCAAAGGACGCTTCAAAATCCAAGCGGCGCCTCCGGGGATTCGGGGCTGCTGCGGCTGGTCCTCGGCGGACACAGCCGCAATCCGCTTCGTTTTCGGCTCCGCCACCCTATGGGCATCGCGTCTCTGTGTTCATCAGAATCGGCTCAAATGGAAAGTTCCGGCTAAGCCGTACCGATGCAGTGGATGCCGGATGGAGGACCACAGTGACACAATGAACGCAGAGCAGAACGAGGGACGGCGGCGGCAACAGGAAGTCACCAATCCGTGAAAGACAAACCACCACCAAGTTCTTGGTCTTTCCTCTGTGGCCATCGTGTCTCTGTGGTCCAAAGGATTCGGCTCGAATGAATAGTTCCAACTGCGGAACTCCAGCCGTTGACACTTTCTCTCGGCGCGCCCCCGCTCATCCCGCTCTTGCCTCTCCGCTGCCGCCCCGGTTCTATGGCCGTGTCGTCACCCATGAACCTATCCCTCACGCCCCTGGGCGATCACGCGCTGATCGTCACGCTGGCGGATCAGATCGACGCGGCCTCGTCGCGTCGTCTGCAAGCCGCCGCCGCGTGGCTGGCGAATCCGCTATTGCCCGGCGTGACGGAGATCGTCCCGGCGGCCACGACCCTCACCGTGTTCTATTCCCCGACCGCCCTCGTCGCTGCGGGCGCACCCATCGCGACTCTCACGGATTGGCTCGCCACTCAGGTGCGCGAGCGACTGGCGGCGCTGCCGGAATCCAGCCTCCACTCGCTGCCGCGGTTGGTGGAAATTCCCGTCTGCTACGGCGGCGAATTCGGGCCTGATCTCGAAGCCGTGGCGCTGCGGGTGAAACTCTCCGCCGCCGAAGTCATCGCCCGTCACACCGCCACCGAGTTCTTTGTCCTGCAACTCGGTTTCTCGCCCGGATTTCCCTACCTGCACGGCCTGCCAGCCGAACTCTCCGTTCCCCGCCGCGAATCCCCGCGCACCGCCGTGGCCCCCGGTTCCGTCGGCATCGCGAACGCGCAATCGTGCATCTATCCCCTCGCAACGCCCGGCGGTTGGCAGCTTATCGGCCGCACGCCGCTGCGGCTGTTTCGGCCCACGGAACAGCCGCCCTCGCTGCTGCAACCCGGCGATCGCGTGAAATTCCACGCCATCACACCGGCTGAATTCAAACGCCGGGAGGCCGCCCCATGATCCGCGTGCTCCGGGCTGGAATGCTCACCACCGTCCAAGACCTCGGCCGCCCCGGTTTTCAACGCCTTGGTGTCGTCGCCGGCGGCGCGGCCGATCCCTTTGCCGCACGCGTCGCCAACGCCCTCGTGGGCAACGACGCCAACGCCGCCCTGTTGGAAATGGCCTTCACCGGACCGCAACTTTGCTTCGACTCGGATTCTCTCATCGCCTGGTGCGGCGCTGATTTTGCCCCCACGCTGGACGGCAAACCGCTGCCCGGACACCGCCCCGTCCGCGTCAACGCGGGCGACATCGTGGATTTCCCCAATACCCGCCTCGGCGCCATGGCCTGGGTCGCCGTCGCCGGTGGATTGGCCGTGCCGGAAATCATGGGCAGCCGCGCGACCGATCTCGCCGCTGCCTTCGGCGGTATCAACGGCCGGCGCGTGATGGAAGGCGATGCCCTGCCGGTCGGGTCACCGTCCCCGTGGGCGCACGGGCAGATGAAACGCCTGCGCCGCGCGGGCGACGCCGCGCCCTGGTCCGTGTGTATGGAGCATCTCGCCGCGCCGCCACCACACGACACGTTGCGCGCCATTCGCGGACCGGAATGGGACTGGTTTTCCCCCGCCGCACAGACCACCGTTTTTGCTGATCGGTTTCAGGTGACCAAAGACAGCAATCGCATGGGCGTCCGCCTTTCCGGCCCGCCGCTCGCGCTGGCCAACCCGCGCGAAATGATCTCCGCCGCGGTGCAGCACGGGGTCCTTCAGGTGCCGCCCTCGGGGCAACCGATCCTGCTCGGCGTGGACCGCCAGACCATCGGCGGCTACCCGCGACTGGCGGCGGTGGCATCCGTGGATTTTGCCGGCCTGGCGCAATTGCGGCCGGGCGACCCGGTTCGCTTCCAGGAAATCACCCTCGCCGAAGCCCACGCGCTCCTGCTGCGACGCGAACGCGACTTCGCCCGCCTGCGGGTCCAGCTCGCCCTGCCGACAAACTGAACATGGACCTCGACCTGAACTGCGATCTCGGCGAAGGCGCGCCACACGACACCGAACTGATGCCGCTCATCTCCTCCGCAAACATCGCCTGCGGCGCCCACGCCGGCGACGAAGCCACCATACGCCGCACGCTCGCGCTCGCCCGCCAACACGGCGTCGCCGCGGGCGCGCATCCCGGCTATCCCGACCGCGCCAACTTCGGCCGCATCGAACTCGCGCTCGCCCCCGCCAACGTCCTTCAGCTCGTCACCGAACAGCTTCGCACCCTTCAACGCCTGGCCGGTGAAACGGGCATCTCGGTCACCCATGTGAAACCCCACGGCGCCCTCTACAATCAAGCCGCCCGCGACCCCGCCCTCGCGGACACCATCGCCGCCGCGGTGCAGGCGGTCGATCCGCGCCTGATCCTCTTCGGCCTCGCGGGCAGCGCCCTCCTTCGCGCCGGCCAAGCGCGCGGATTACGGACCGCCGCCGAGATTTTCGCCGATCGCCGCTACCAACCCGACGGCTCGCTGATCCCCCGCTCCCACCCCGACGCCCTCATCACCGACCCCGCGGAAGCCTGCGCCCAGACCCTGCGCCTCCTCCGCACAGCTCACGCCGACACCCTGTGCATCCACGGCGACAGCTCCCACGCCGTCCCCTTCACCCAAACCCTCCGCGCCGCCCTCGCCGCCGCCGGGATCCAGATCGCCCCCTGCGCCGGCCGACTCTGATTCCACCCCTGCCACCCGCCCAACCCCGGTAGGGCCGCGTTGCCGCGCGGCCGTAACCTCACCTCTCGCCCCGCAAGGCATGCGCAGCTAGACCGTGCAAGGAGACCGGTTGCTGATTTGCCGCAAAGAAACGCAGAAGACGCAAAAAAAACGGTAGGGCGCGTCTGTCCCCAGCGCGCCGCGCGCCATGTCCGGTAGGGCCGCGCTGCCGCGCGGCCGTGACCCATCCCCCGCCCCGCGGATCGTCCTTGCCGGCCTGGCAACGACTTCGCGCCTCTCCGTCCGAGGCGAATCATCGTGTGCCGAATAGGATGGTGCTACGAAGGATTGGGCGGGCCACAGGAACCAGCAGGCCAGCGGCCTACACTCCCCTCCCAACGGCACCGCTCAAGCTCAGCACGCCTTCCGCCTTGCCCCCGACACCCATCCTGCCCAAGCTTCACGCGTCTTCCACGGAGCACTGAATCAAACCATGGCCCGGACCACGAAAGAAAACTGCAGTTCAAGCGCCTCCACCGCCATCCGCGGCTTCAGCGCCGACTTCAAGGCGGTTCCTCCCGAATACCGCAAGCTCATCCCGGAATATATAAAGGATTACGTCTCGCTGAACTAATTCGCCGCCTGAGCCATGAACCCGACCAATAAATCCACTTTGCTGGTCAAGGGAACTGCCGTGGCAGTGCTTTCCCGCGAAGCCGATGACTATATCTCGCTCACGGATATCGCGAAGCACAAGGAACCTGATCGTGCCGATCAGGTGATCCAAAACTGGATGAGAAACCGCAACACCGTGGAATTTCTTGGAATCTGGGAAAACCTGAACAACCCGAATTTTAAACCCCTCGAATTCGAGGGGTTTAGAAATCGGGCCGGGCTTAATAGTTTCGTCCTCACCCCCCGGCAATGGATCGAAAGCACCGCCGCCGTCGGACTCATTTCCAAATCTGGCCGCTACGGCGGCACTTTTGCCCACAAGGACATCGCCTTCGAGTTCGCTTCGTGGATCTCGGTTGAGTTCAAGCTCTACCTCATCCGCGAGTTTCAACGCCTCAAGGTGGACGAGAGCAACCGCCTCAAGCTCGATTGGAATCTCCAGCGCACCCTGGCCAAGATCAACTACCGCATCCACACCGACGCCATCAAGGAAACCCTCATTCCGCCCTCCATCACCAAGGCGCAGGCCTCCGCCGTCTATGCCAGCGAGGCCGATGTGCTCAATGTCGCCCTCTTCGGCCAGACCGCGAAGCAGTGGCGCGACGCCCATCCGGATGCCGAGGGCAACATCCGCGACCACGCCCCACTGGAGCAGTTGGTCGTCCTCACCAATCTCGAAAGCCTGAACTCCGTGCTCATCCGGCAGGGCCTGCCCCAGCCCGAACGCCTCTCCACGCTCAACGGAATCGCCATCACGCAAATGCGGACTCTGCTCGCGGCCAGCAGCGTGAAACGTCTCAAATAGCCTTCATGAAATCCGCCCACTCCAATTTCCAGACCCTCCCGCTCAAGGACGCTGCCGCCGCCGTGGCCGGCGAAAAGCTCCCGGATGGCGCCGCGCCGGACAGCTTCAACCTGCTGCCCACCCTCCTCGGCCAGCCGCAGCCGATGAAGCGCGACACCCTGCGCCGTGGGGAAGTGCGAAATCAGAATTATGAAGGAAGAATACGACCTCAAGGAGCGCACCAAGCAGTTTGCGCTGCGCATCATCCGCCTGTTCGGAAGTCTGCCGAAATCGACGGAAGCCCAGGTGCTGGGCAAACAACTGCTCCGCTCCGGAACCTCCGTCGGGGCGAATTATCGGGAAGCCCATCGCGGACGAAGCAAGGCAGAATTCATCGCAAAGTGCGGCGACTCGCTGCGGGAACTCGAAGAATCAGCGTATTGGCTGGAACTGCTCGTCGATGGAGAGATCGTGCCAGCGGCAAAGCTGCAACCGCTCCGTGCCGAGTGCAACGAACTGACAGCGATTTTCGTTACGATCATCAAGAAAGCCCGCGCGAGTGGAAATCAGAAGGCAGAATGAGAAAGGAAGACGGTTTTCCACTTCTTCATTCATCATTCCTCCTTCCCACTTTCCCGGTCCTCGCCGTAGGGCGCCAACTTCTGATCATGGCCCGCACCAAATCCAACGGCACCAATGCCTCCTCCCCGGCCAGCTCTTCGCGAAATTTGGAATGAACTAACCTATGAACTACTGGCTCGACCTCTTCACCGGCACAACTTGGAACGAGTTCCGCAGATCCGGGGCAACAATCTCCGGGTTTCGCACACGGATGCGCAACGCAGCAGCGAAAGTCCAACCCGGCGACATCCTCGTCTGCTACCTCACTGGGGTAATGCGCTGGGTCGGCGCGCTTGAAGTAGTGAGAGCGACCGACGACCAAATGAAGATTTGGGGCGATGAGGCATTCCCGGTTCGCTTTGAGGTAAAGCCACTCATTCTGCTCGACCCAGAGCACGGCGTCCCGATGGCAGAACTTGAGGGAAAAGTCGCGTTCTATTCGGGGCCGAAGGAGAGAGGAAAATTCAAGGGCTTCGTCCGCATGAGCCCGAACCGGTTTTCCAATCCCAAGGACGGCGAACTTATCCCATCCTTGCTCAAGCAGGCGCAAACGTCGCCTGTGGCGCGTCCCGTTGACCCGAAAAAGCTGGCTCGAAAGCCCCTCTACACGGCCGAGCAAAAGAAAGGGAAAACGACGGTCGCGACCAAGGTCAGCGTTCCTGAGTCCGACGAACCGGAAGAGCAGACGGGCAAGTCGACAGCGACGACCGAGCAGGAGGCGACCGCAACGACCCGCCACACCGAGATTCAATACAACCTCCTCGCGCTGGGCGTGGACATGAGTTTCGACCTTTGGGTTGCGCGCAACGACCGGTCGAAGAAATGGCAGGGCAAGACGCTCGGCGAGCTTCCGCGCATGGTCTCCGAGTTGCCCACTCAATTCAACGAAGCGACCAACCGCACCATCGAGTTGATTGACGTGCTCTGGCTCAAGGGCAACTCCATCGTTGCCGCCTTTGAGGTCGAATGCACCACGGCCGTTTACTCTGGCCTGCTTCGCATGAGCGACCTGCTCGCATTGCAGCCGAACCTCGAAATCAATTTGTTCCTCGTCGCCCCGGACGAACGACAGGACAAGGTCGAGCAGGAGATTCTACGCCCTACGTTCGCTCTCCGCGAAAAGCCGCTCGCGAAGGTCTGCGGGTTCATCAGCTTTTCCAAGCTGATGGAAAAGCTGGATGGCATCCGGAAGCTTGGCCTCGCCACTTCACTCAAGCCTGACTTCCTTCAAAAAACCGCAGAGTATTTCGCAGAAGATGAAGAGGCCTGAGCCCATGACGCCGTGCAAGAACTTCGATTCGTCTTGCCAGGATGACGATCTGCGCTGGCAGCCGGGCCGAGCGAGATCGACGGTCAAAGACAGCACGCAGAGTGACCGTGGGGGCGTTCATCAAATCGGCGTCCGGCCACAGGCAACGCAAACCTCATCGCACCCCTGGCCTGCGCGATCCCGGAATCTCCGGCTGCCCGCAATTGCTGAATTGGGAGCAACGAACACGGTGGAAGAAAAAGTATCAATCAGCACTTGACCTGTTACATGAATACGTCGAGTATCAATCAGCACTTGCCATGAACGGCCCAGAACGACTAGCGGGGCCGAACTTGGTCCAACAAATCAAACAAGCGTGTCTCGATGACGACGTCCATCTCAGCCGAAAGACCGACGACTTCCTCGGTCGTCGTGACATTCCGCGGGATGTCGTTATCGCAGCAGTAATCCGCCACATCGATGAAGGTCGAAAGTTACATGTCAAAATCATACCCGGGCAGCAAGCCTGTCAGGGGAGCCTCTTGCTCGACCCAGAGGACGCTGAAACTGTCTATTTTGAAGCTCGAATCCAGAAGGGGAGCGTTCAGATGAGGTTCAGTGCTGTTTGGATGCAGGTGCATGAACACGACACTGGCTATCCACCGCTACCCCGATAACCACGAAAATTTTCACCATGAGTAATCATTCAGAAACCTGCTTCGAGTGTGGCGAAGGGCGCTACGTTGAGGTCGTCGAGGACTATCGGCGGACACTCCCCGACGGCGAAACCCTGACCGTGCCGAAGCTTCTCATCCTCCGCTGCGACAAGTGCGGCGAGGAAACGATCCCGCCGGAGTCGTCGCGGCGAATCGAGACGGCCGTCGATCAACATCAGGACACGCTGCCGGCTGCTGCGGTTCGTTCGTTTCTGGAGCAATTCCAGATCGACCAGACCGAGGCGGCCGAAGCGCTCGGCATGGGCGGAAAGACCCTCCATCGGTGGGCGCGCGGCACACAACGCGTGAGCCGTTCCATGGGTTATTTTCTGCGTGCTCTGATGGCGCACCCGGCAGTCTATGAGTGGATCAGGGACCGGCGCTGGCGCCGAGCCGAACAAACCGCAAACCAGACGTTCGCTGTGCAGCTCGGCGGCTACTGGGAAGCCGAGTATCAGGTCCGCTTCCCGGCCAGCGGTGGTCGGACAAGCGGCCCTCGGACGGAAGCCGTGCCGAAGCCGGCAATCCGTCGGTTCAATGCCGCACGCGGACTCCTAATCGCAAACGTGCAATGAACACTTTTTGGGTCACCTTCTATTCCTACAAAGGGGGCGTTGGCCGCACGATGGCTCTGGCCAACGTAGCGGCAATGCTCGCCAAGGAAGGGCGGCGAGTATTGCTGATTGATTTCGATCTGGAAGCTCCGGGATTGGACGCTTTCGAGGGGCTTGGATGCGCCAAGGGACATTCGGGGGTCGTGGAATACGTTGCCGAATATCTCGCGACGGGAAAGGCACCGCCGATCGGCTCTTTTGTGCGCGAATGCGTGCCTCCATCGACGCATCTCCGAGGGAAGTTGTGGCTGATGCCAAGCGGGAAAAAAGACCAGCAATACAACCGGGACCGCGCTCGGATAAATTGGACAGAACTTTACGACAAATACGATGGGGAGCGCTTCATTGAGAATTGGAAGGCCGACATCGAGAAAACCTATTCCCCCGATTACGTCCTGATTGATTCCCGAACCGGTTTAACGGACGTCGGTGGAATCTGCACGCTGCATCTGCCGCAGTTGGTGGTGTTGATCTACGCCCTAAACGACCAGAACATCCATGGCATTGCGGGAGTCGCGCGGGCTGTAAGTAAGGCCGAGAATACTCGACCACCGCAACTCCTAACGGTGGCGAGCCCCGTGCCACCGATGCCTAAGGAGAAGACGGGCCTGCTACAAAAGCGGCTTGAACTGGCTGAGAAGGAGTTGGGAACTAAACCCCACTGCCAGATTCATTATGATGCACGGGTGCCGTTGAAGGAGCAGATTGTAATTTGGGAAGACATCGATCCGGAAGTCTCGGAACTCAGTCGCCGCAATCCGACTTTGGCTGCGGCACGTGGTTTTGGATCTCGCTTGGCTCAGGAATACACTTTGCTGCGCGAGAAGATCACCGAGTATGACGTTCGGGGTCTCGACTTCCTCATCAAGGAGGCGGGCCGAGCGATCGAGGAACTTGACGACGAGCGTGCGAAAGAGGCTGTTGAAGCTCTCAAGCGCGAATATCCTGACAGAGCGGAGTGCTATTACCAAGTCGCACAAGTCTCCCGCGCATTCGGTCGAATTGACGAAGTCGAAGGAGCCCTCCGAAAGGCCATCGAAGTCGATCCGTTCTTTTCGCCTGCGTATGGCGAGTTAGTGGGGTTGCTGAAGGTTAAGAAGCGTTATCTTGAGGCTATTACAGTTTGCCAAGCACGGCTGAAGGCCATTAAGGACACTGCCGATTCTGGCATTGAGGACTCACTGAGAGCCGACTTGGGCCAACTCTGCATGACGGCAGGTGAATACGAGGAAGCAGTGAAGACCTACGAGCCTTTGCCTCGCAGTTTGACCAAGGAAGAGTCGGATCTCTCGTTGCTAGCTAATGCGTTCAATTATTCGGAAGCCCGCCGAAGAGCCGGTCGGCCGGTTCCGGCGGCAAACCTCAAGGAAATTGTAGCTCTCTATGAGCGGGGCGCGGCTACCGAGGGCGTTGGTTCCGCCGTGATCCGGCTCAATCACATGCAAGCGATGCACATTCCATATGCATTGCTCGGCGACATAGAGCGTTCCAGGCATTTGCTCCAGCAGGTGCAAGACTTGGCCGTAGCGGTCTCACCACGCGAACGTATCTTCTCTGTCGCCACCTACAGTGACGTCCCGGCAGACCAGCTCCTTCGACAGACAAAGGAGATGATCGACGCTCTCGATACCGGCAAACTGTGGGACGGGACCCAGCTTTCCGAGGCGCAACTCTAAGATGCGCCGATGTCTCTCAACGAATCGTCGAAGCTGCCTTCTGTAATTGCCTCGGAAACTTGGGGCCAAAGGTGTGCTCACCCGCTCCCGCGATCCTAGCCTCACTCGAAATGAACCCGATGCAAAAGCCATTCTCCCTGAACCACGGAGCGTCCATTCGCCGCCCCCTATGAAATGGATGATCCGTCTGCTTCTTTGCCTTCTGGCCGCCCCGCTGTTCGCCCGGTCTTCCTATCCGCCCACCTTCAAGGACGCCCGCGGGAATGGAAATAAGAAGGCAGAATGAGGAAGGATGACGGTTTACCACTTCTTCATCCATCATTCCTACTTCCCACTTTCCCCGTCCTCGCAGCGGCCACCGGGACGGTCAGCGGTTTCGGCAGCGACGAACGTCCCAACGCGATGATCCTCTTCA
>CAZUUP010000122.1:0-11868 GCA_964623105.1 uncultured Akkermansia sp. | reverse complement strand
GTTCGACGGCGACAAGTCGCCTTGAGAAAGCGGTGACAAGTCACCGCACTCCAAATTCGCGCCATGACTTTTAGCACGCTCATCCTCCGCAGCCTCCGCCACCATGCGCGCGCGCATTTGGGCGTGCTGCTCGGCGCGACGGTCGGCAGCGCCGTGCTCATCGGCGCGCTGCTCGTTGGCGATTCCGTGCGCGGCAGCCTGCGTGACATGGCGCTCGCGCGGCTCGGAAAGATTGAAGCCGCGATGGCGACGGGCGACCGACTCTTCCGTGCCGAGTTGGCCATCAGCCTCAATGCCGCGCCCGTCCTCGCGCTGCCCGGCACTGCGAACTCTGCCGACGGCTCGCGGCGCGCCAACCGCGTCCACGTTGTCGGCGTGGACGAGAACTTCTGGAAGCTGGCAGCCAAGGCCCCGTCTTTTACCGCCGTGCCACCGGACTCCGTCGTGCTGAACCAGCCGCTCGCCGACCAACTCGCCGCCAAGCCCGGCGACGAGGTGCTGCTGCGCATCAGCAAAGTCTCTGCGCTCTCGCAGGACGTGGCGTTGACCGCACGCGACGGGCAGGCCGTAGCGTTGCGGCTGCGTGTCCACACGGTCGTTGGAGCCGAGGAACTGGGGCGCTTTAGTTTGCACGCGAACCAAGTCGCGCCGATGAACGCGTTTGTTCCTTTGTCTTTTCTACAGAAGAAATCAGCGGCAGCCGGCGCGGCTAATTTGGCAGCGGTTCAAAGCTATTTTTACTCTCCATTACACACAACCGGGCGATGGCCAACTCTTTTCGAGGCGCTGGAGATGGGATTGTTTCATGGATGGTCTCTTTCTGACACCCAGCTCGAACTCCGCCCGCTCACCAACACCGCCGCGATTGAACTCCGCACCCCGCGCATCTTCCTCGACCCGCCCGCCGTCCGCGCCGCGCTTGCCGTGGACACCAACGCCCGGCCCGTCCTCACGTTCCTCGTCAATCTCCTGCGCGCCGGCGACCGCACGACGCCCTATTCGATGGTCACCGCCGCCACCGCGCCGCTCGTGCCCGCCGACTTGCGCGACGACGAAATCGTCATCAGCCAATGGCTCGCGGACGACCTGAAGATCGGCCCCGGCGCGGAGGTGGCGCTCACTTATTTTCTGCCCGATTCCGGCGCGCGATTGCTCGAGGCGACCAATCGTTTCCGCGTCCGCTCCGTCGTCCCGCTGGAATTGCCGTGGGCCGACCGCACGCTCATGCCCGACTTCCCCGGCATCGCCCAGGCCGAGCGCGCGGGCGACTGGGACGCCGGCTTCCCGATCGCGCACAAGATTCGCAAAGAGGACGACGAATACTGGGCTAAATGGCGCGGCACCCCGAAGGCCTTCGTGACGCTGAACGCCGGGCGGAAAATGTGGGCGAATCGGTTTGGCGACACGACGGCGGTGCGGTTTGCAGTGAAGTCAGAAGCCGGAAGTCAGAAGGCAGAATTGGAGAAGAGCCTGCTGGCGCAACTCAAGCCCGCGGACTTCGGCCTGACGTTCCAGCCCGTGCGGGCGCAGGCGCTCGCGGCGAGTTCGCAGGGACAAGACTTCGGTGGGCTGTTCATCGGCTTCAGTTTTTTCCTGATCATCGCGGCGTGCGTGCTGGTGGCGCTGCTCTTCCAGTTCGGTATTGAACAACGCGCGCAGGAAATCGGCACGCTGCTCGCGCTTGGCTTCACGCCGCCACAGGTGCGACGCCTCCTGCTCGGCGAAGGCGCGGGGCTGGCGCTGCTCGGCGCGGTGCTCGGCGCGGGGGGCGCGGTCTGGTATGCGCGCGCCATGCTGCACGCGCTCTCGACCGTGTGGCGTGACGCCGTGGGCACGAGCGACCTGCATTTCCACGCCGAGCCGGCGACGCTCGCGGGCGGCATTGTTGGCAGCGTCGTCGTCGCCGTCTTCACCCTCTGGCTCGCGCTGCGCAAACAAGTCCAGCGCCCCGCCCGCGAACTCCTCGCCGGCGGTGGCGAAGAACATGACGGTGGCCGCCGATTTGAGGAGGTGGGGCGCAAGACGGACGGGGCCGTCCACCTCTTTGTGTCGGCGGCAACGGCAGGTGGGCGGGGTGCGCTCTTGGGATTCGCCAGCCTCCTCAGCGGCCTCGGCCTCGTCGGCTATGCACTAGCAACGGCGCAAACTTCCGCCGCCGGCCTCTTCTTCGGCGCGGGTGCGCTGCTGCTGATCGCAGCGCTCGCGTTCACCTCGGCGCTGCTTTCGCGCCTCGAATGCTCGGCGACCGCCGCGCGGCTTACGCTCGCGGGCATGGGCTTGCGCAGCGCCACGCGCCGGCGTCGCCGCAGCCTTGCCACGGTCGCTATGCTCGCGTGCGGCAGCTTTTTGATCGTGAGCATCGGCGCGTTCCGACTCGATGAAAATGTGAACGCCACCAAGCGCTCCTCCGGCACCGGCGGCTTCGCGTTCCTCGGCGAGAGCACGCTCCCCGTCACGGCGGACCTCAACACCGCGCGCGGCCGCGAATCCCTCGGCCTCGCCGCCACCGCGCTCACCAACGTCAGCGTTGTCCCTTTTCGCGTCCGCGACGGCGATGACGCAAGCTGTCTGAATCTCAACCGCGCGCAAAAGCCCCGTCTGCTTGGCGTAAAACCCGAACTGCTCGCCGAGCGTGGCGCGTTCAGTTTCGCCAGCGTGGCCAAGGGATTGGCGAAAGAAAAACCGTGGCTGCTGTTGTCGCCTGCAACCGGTTCCGGCGCGAGTGCCGCAGCCGCCAGCGACGAAATCCCCGGCATCGCCGACGAAGCCTCGATCCTCTGGGCGCTGGGAAAAAAGCTCGGCGACACGATCGATTTCACCGACGAGCGCGGCCAGACCTTCCGCGTCCGCCTCGTCGCGGCGCTCGCGAACTCCGTCCTTCAGGGCAACATCGTCATCGCCGAAGACGCGTTCACCGCACGCTTCCCCGGCGAGAGCGGTCATCGTTTTTTTCTCGTGGATTCCCCGCCTGAGCGCGCATCCGACGCAGCTGCGCAACTCACCCGCGCCCTGCGCGACAGCGGCCTCGAACTCACGCCCGCCACGCGTCGTCTCGCGCAGTTCAATGCTGTGCAAAACACCTACCTCGGCACATTTCAAGTCCTCGGCGGACTCGGCCTCTTGCTTGGCAGCGTCGGCCTCGGCGTGGTGGTGTTGCGCAACGTGCTTGAGCGCCGCGGCGAGCTGGCGCTCCTGCTCGCGGTCGGCTTCCGTTCGCGTGCGCTCAAATGGCTGCTCGTGAGTGAGCACGGCGCGCTGCTACTCATTGGCTTGGGCGGCGGCGTGGCTGCAGCGGCGGTGGCTGTGCTGCCCGCGCTGATGACTCCGAACACCCCGCTGCCGGTGGCGACGCTGGGGCTGACGCTCGGCGGAGTCCTGCTGAACGGCGCGATCTGGACTCTGGCTGCGACGGCGCTGGCGCTCCGGGGCAACTTGATGGATGCTCTGCGTAACAATTGAACCCTGCCGAGCGTCTGTTCAGATGTGCTCCGCAAAAGTTCACGCAAATATTTTATGAAAAAACTGGGAATCCTCGCGGGATTATTCGTTGTTTTGACGGTGCGGCTGGCGGCCGAAGACGCCCGGCCGGTTTACGAGAATAATTTTGAAAAGGCCGAGCTGGACAAGGTGCCGGCCGACTTCCTCGTGCTGGACGGGGCTTTCGAGGTGAAGGCCGAGGGTGGCAACAAGTTTCTCGAACTGCCCGGCGCGCCGTTGGACACGTTTGGCGTGCTGTTCGGACCGACCGAGAAGGACGGGCTAGCGGTCAGTGCCCGCATCCAGGGCAGCGGCAAGGGGCGCCGGTTCCCGACGTTCGGAGTGGGACTCAACGGGGTGGGCGGCTTCCGATTGCTGGTCGCCCCGGCGAAGAAGCTCGTTGAGCTTTACAAGGGGGACGATGTGAAGGCGACCGCGCCGCTGGAATGGCAGACGGGTGTGTGGTCCAAGCTCAAGCTGCAACTGCGGAAAGTGAAAGACGGGGAGTGGAAGGTCGAGGGCAAGGTTTGGGCGGAGACGGCGAAGGAACCGGCAGCCTGGACGATCGCATTCGATGAAACCGCGGAAACGCCGGCGGGACGTCCGTCGATTTGGGGAAATCCTTTCTCGGGAACACCCATTCGTTTCGATGACCTGGCGGTGACCCCGGTCGCGAAGTAATCCGCCGGGAGGACGCGCCATGCTCGGCCGCCTCTTCACGTCGTCGCCGCTGCTGACACCGGGGCGCATCCGCTGGGCGTATGCGTTGGCGGCGCTGGGCGACGGCCTCCAACTGGCGTTTGGGCATTTTGGCTGGGCGGGCCCGGATCAGTTGATTGATGTGGTGTTGATGGTCCTGCAGTGGCGGTTGCTGGGATTTCATCCGCTGTTGCTGCCGACCTTCGTCCTCGAATTGTTCCCGCTGGTGGACATGTTGCCAACGTGGTTTGGATGCGTGGCGTTGGTGATAAATCTACGCAAGGGACAGCCGAGGCCCGCGAATCCTGCCCAGCCTCCGACGATTGATCTCCCCCCGGAACCGCCGCGGCTGACGAAAGGGTGAAGTTGGGTCCGGGGGCGATGGCGGGCCGGGCACGCGCAGGGTCCGGCAGCGCGAGTATGTGGCCGGGAAAGCAAAGCCGTGGAATCTCAACAGCCTTGTGAGCACCGGGACCAACCGCCCGGACCGGAGCGGAAGGCTTCGCCGGGGCGGTGGCGGTGGCGGCGGATTTTGCAGATGGCGTTTGCGGGCGTGCTGCTGGTGGCGGGGACGGTGTTGCGTCCGTTGGACCGCGAACACTTTGCGGCCGCCGATTATGCGCGGCGGGCGCAGGTCGAGGTCGCGGGGATGCGGGAGGAACTGGCGGCGGCGCGGACGGCGCCGTTGCAGGCCGGGTGGGCGGTGGCGCCGCTGGATTTGCGGGTGGGCGAGCCGCTGGCGGGTTATGGGGCACGCCGGGGCGCGGGGAGTGTGGGGGTTGCGGACCCGCTGTTTGCACGGGCGCTGTGTTTGCGGGCGGGCGGGGCGGAGGTGGTGCTGGTTGGCGTGGACGCCTTGCTGGTTCATGCGGTTGTGGCGCGGGAGTTGGCGCGGCTTTGTGCCGGGCAGGGCCTTGCGGAAACGGGCATTTACCTTACGGCGACGCATACGCATTGCGGTCCGGGGGGCTGGGGACCGAATGTGATCGAGCAGGCGGTTTGCGGGCGATTTGATCCGGAGTCCGTTCCCCGACTGGCGCGGACGCTGGCGGGAGTCATCGCGCAGGCACGAGGGGCGGTCCGGCCGGCGGAGTGGGCGTGGCTGGAAATGAGCGCGCCCGGGCAGGTGCGCAATCGTACGGTGAAGGAGGGGCCGACGGATGCGTCGCTGGATGCGCTAGTGGTGCGGCGGGTGGAGGACGGGGCGACCGGGGTGTTCGCCTTTTACGGCGCGCACGCCACCTGTCACGGCGCGCGGCAGATGAAATTCAGCGGGGATTATCCGGGCGTGCTGGTCCGGAGTCTCGAGAAGGAGGGGCTGCGCTTTGCGGCGTTTGGTGCGGGCGCGGTGGGTAGTCAGGCGCCGGTCGGTCGTGGCGACGATGCGGCTCGTGCCGACGAAATCGGCGTGAGCCTGGCACGACAGATTCGCGCGGGATTGGCGGGTGTGCGGTGGCGGCCGGAAGTGGCGCTGGCGGTGGCGCGGCGGGAGGTGCCGCTGCCGCGTTTGCAGGTGCGGGTGGGGCGTTACTTGCGGCTGGCGACGTGGGTCACGGCGGGATTGCATGGTCCGGCGGCGCCGTTGCAACTGGTGCGAATGGATGAGCATCGTCTTGCCGGTTTGCCCGTCGAGATTTCCGCGATGCTTTCGGCTCCGCTGCGCGCGGAAGCCGCGCGGGGAGGAATCCGGCTGTGCGTGACGCCGTTCAACGGGGATTATGTCGGCTACGTGTTGCCGCCGGTCGTCTATGACACGGCAGCGTATGAGGCGACGATGAATTTTCTGGGTCCGTGGGGTGGGGACTATTTTGTCGAGTTGGTGCGGGTGGGCGTGGGTTTGGGAGGTGCCGACGCGGCGGCTCGGGGCGGAGTGCGGTGACGGTGCCGACAACGATGCGGTCGAAGTGTTTGATGCGCTGGATGGCTTTGGAGCCGGGATCACTTCGGTGTGGGCGGGGCGGCGGGTGCGGGTGTGACTTTGGCGGCCTTGATGAGTTCGGCGACGAGTTCCTCGGGTTTCCATTCGTTGCCGATGAGGATGGATTGGACGCGTCCGGCGGCGTCGATGACGACGGTGCGGAGGTTGTGGTTGAAGATGGCGCCTTCGCGGGCAAAGCCGAGGCCGAATTGCTCGGTGAGGGCGTCGATCTCGATCTGGGCGCCGGTGGCGAAGCTCCAGTGGGCGGGGTCGGCCTGATAGCGGGCGGCGTAGCCTTTGAGGATGGCGGGGGTGTCGAATTCGACGTCGAAGGTGATCGAGAGGAGATACCAGTTGGTGGGCGCGTTGGGGGTGGCGGCGAGTTTGCGGGCGACGGTTTGGAAGTGGTTGCCCATGCGGGGACAGAATTCGGGGAACGGGCAGCGGGTGAAGATGAAGGGGAAGGCGAGGGCCTGACCTTGGAACTGGCCGAGGGTGATGGGCTGGCCGAGGTGGTTGGTGAGGGGATAGTTGGGGAGCGCGTCGCCGATGGTGAGGGGTTGGACGTCGCGAACGCGGCGGAAGGTTCCTTTGGATGGGGCCGGGTTGTTGGTGGGCGCGGCTTTGCCGGTTTTGGAGACCTGATCGATCCAGCCTTCGTAATCGGTGACGACCATGCGGAAAAAGATCTGGTCGCCCGACTGGAGGCCGGCGAGTTCGTTGGTGTTTTTGACGCGGAGGGGCATGGTCATGGCCTCCATGTAGTTGGGGATGGCCTCGTGATCGATGATGGCGGTGCGGCCGTCGGGCTTGAGTTCCTTGATGACGCCTTTGACGAAGTAGAAATTGGTCTTGGTGCTGGCGGCGGCGGGCTCGGTCGCGGCGGGCGGGGCGGGTTGTTCGCGACAGGCGGCGAGCAGAAGCAGGAGGGTGGCGAGGAGATGTCCGGTTTGGTGCTGGTTCATAGCGGGCGCGGGGAATTTCGTCATCTGGCCGGGGGTTGGCAAGGGGTTCGTGGAGCAGCGGTGCTTTGACAGCGGGAGGGCGGTGCCTATCCTGCCGGGATGCGTGTTGTGAAAGTGGCGCTGGGGCAGCGCAGTTATTCCATCTTGATCGGGGCGAAGCTGCTGGAACGGCTGGGCGCGGAGTGCCGGCGGCTGGAGCTGGGGCGGCGGTGCGCGGTCATCACGGATGCGCAGGTGGGGCCGTTGTTTGCGGACCGGGCGGAGGCATCGTTGCGGGCCGCGGGTTTTGAGCCGGTCCGGATCACGGTGCCGGCGGGCGAGAAATCCAAGAGCATGCGGCGGGTGCAGGAGTGTTATGATCAGCTGGCGGGGCATCGGTTGGAGCGGAAGTCGTTCATCGTGGCGCTGGGCGGCGGGGTGGTGGGGGACCTGGCGGGGTTTGTGGCGGCGACGTATTTGCGGGGCATCGCGTTTGTGCAGGTGCCGACGACGCTGCTGGCGCAGGTGGACAGTTCGGTGGGCGGCAAGGTGGGGGTGAATCTGCCGGCAGGGAAGAACCTGGTGGGGGCGTTTCATCAGCCGCGGCTGGTGTTGTGCGACCTGGATACTTTGAAGGACTTGCCGGAGCGGGAGTTCCGGGCGGGCCTGGCGGAGGTGATCAAGTATGGAATCATTTACGACGCGGCTTTTTTCCGGCGGCTGGAACGGGGGATGCCGGGGTTGCTGGCGCGGGAGGCGCGCGGGTTGGCGGCGGTGGTGGCGCGTTGTTGCGAGATCAAGGCCGAGGTGGTGGGACAGGACGAGACGGAGACGGGGTTGCGGGCGATCTTGAATTTCGGCCACACGATCGGTCATGCGATCGAGGCGATTTCGGGGTATGGCAAATTCCTGCATGGCGAGGCGATTGCGATCGGGATGGTGGCGGCGGCGCGGTTGTCGGCGAAGTTGCTCGGTTTGCCGGGGAACGATGTGCAGCGGATTGGTGTGTTGCTGGCAGGGGCGGGTTTGCCGGTGGAGTTGCGGTTGACAGCGGCGGACCGGGCCCGGTTGGGGGAGGCGATGAAGCTGGACAAGAAGGTGAGTGCGGGGGAGATCAAGTTCGTGCTGGCGCGGGCGATCGGGCGGGTGGAGTACGGCCAGAAGGTGGCGGCGGCGTTGCTGGAGGAGGAGCTGAAGGCGCTGGCGCAGCCGAGGACGACAAAAGGATGATCTCTGATGTCAGCGGTTAGTGAAGCGATTGTCCGGGAGTATTTCGAGTTGCACGGGTTCTTTGTGCGACAGCAGCGGAAGCATGTGGCGCCGAGCCGGCGCGAGGAGGATGAGGCGGATTTCTTTGTGCTCAACCCGCAGGCGCGCACGGATGGGGCGGCGGTTTCGTTTGTGCTGGCGTCGGGGGATTTGGGCGGGATTGCACGGGCGGTCGTGGTGGTGAAGGGGTGGCATACGGAGACGTTCAGCCCGGCGGTGCTGGCAAATGCCCCGGAGATTTTCCGGTTTGTGGAGCCGGGGCATTTCCAGACGATTGCGCGGGCGTATGGCGGAGAGGGGCCGATCAGGAAGATCCTCGCCGTGCCGGCATTGCCGCAGGGGGAGGAGGCGCGGGAGCAGAGCGTTCAGTTGCTGCGGGCCAAGGGGATCGACGGGGTGATTCCGTTTCACACGATGCTGGCGGACCTGGTCGCGCATGTGGAGACGAACCGGAATTACCAGAAGTCGGATTTGCTCCAGCTGATCCGGATTTTGAAGAGTTATGATTTTTTGCGGGAGCCGCAGATGGAGCTGTTCAAGCCGAGGCGGAAAACGGTGCGCAAACCGGCGGCGGAAGGTTGAGCCGTAATTTCGCGGTGCGGCACGTGGCTGCAAGCAGGTGCCGCGCGGTGGGAGATCGAACGCCTGGCCGGGCTTCGATCTGCCAGGCGGTTCCTTCGTGATAAGCGCTGCGCGGTCAGCCGGGCGGCCATTTCATGGGGCGCCCGCCGAGGATGTGGACGTGGAGGTGGGGCACGGATTCGCCGCCGTCGCGACCGTTGTTGATGACGAGGCGGTAGCCGTGGGTGAGACCAGCTTGTTGGGCGACCTCGGCGGCTTTGAGGAGGAGGTGGCCGAGGAGTTGCTGGTCGGCGGCGGTGGCGGCGGCGACGCGGGGAACGGGCTTTTTGGGAACGATGAGGATATGGGTCGGAGCCTGGGGGGAGACGTCGTGGAAAGCGGCGACGAGGTCGTCCTCGTAAACGATCTTGGACGGGATTTCGCGGGCGATGATTTTTTCGAAGATGGTCTTGCTCATGGGTGGAAAGTGGCGCGGGGGCCGGGTGCTCAGACCACGACGAGGGCGCAAGCGGAGCCGGTGGGCCGGTTGGTGAGACAGGTCCGGAGATAGGTGACGATCTGGTCGCTGAGGCGCTGGCAGCGCTGGCACCAGCGGCGGGAGCCGGTGAGTTGTTTCACGCAGGAGCGGAGTCCGGTGAAGCGCAGGATGCTGGGTGACTGGCTGAGTTGTTCGCCCATGATCTCGCGCAGGCGGGAGAAGAAGAAGAGCTCGAACGTGGTTCCGGATTCGGTGGCCAGCGTCCGCAGGTCGGTTTCGGCCACGAGGGCAGCGGAAGAAGGGGCCGGAGGCTCGGGGGCGGGCGAGGTGTCCGCACCGAGGATCTTGGGGGTCATGTCGTTGATGTCTAGCCCGACGCCGCTGAGGGCGGTCTTGAGCGCCTGCATGAACTCGCCGACGGAGACGGACTCGCGGCCCTGCTCGACGCGGAAGTAGTGCAGGACGGCGTGGGCGGCGTTGCGGACGATCTCGGGGTCGATGACGGCGGCGGCTTCGCCGAGCAACTCGACGCTGACGGATTCGGCGGAGCAGGGGATGTTTTCGCCCGCGGGGGTTTCAAAAACCAGGCAGTCGGTATGTAGCTTTATCATGCTTGATTTCGAGTTTCTTGACTGCCTGCACAAAGTCGGTGCCTTCCTGAAAACGCCGGTAAACGCTCGCGAAGCGGACGTAGGCGACTTCATCGAGTTCCCGGAGACCTTCCATCACCAGTTCGCCGATGGCGGTTCCGGGCACTTCGTCCTCGTAGTTTTCGCTGATGGAGTTGGCCACGCGTTCGGCGAGGTCCTCGATGGCTTGGGGGCTGACGGGGCGTTTCTGGCAGGCGCGTTGGAGACCGGCCAGGAGCTTTTCCCGGGAGAAGGGTTCGCGTCGTCCGTCGCGCTTGACGACGACAAGGGCACGCCGTTCGATTTGTTCGTAGGTGGTGAAGCGGTGGCCGCAGCCGAGGCATTCGCGCCGCCGACGGATGGTGGAGCCCTCGCGCGACGCTCGCGAATCAATCACCTTGTCTTCAAGGCATCCACATTTTGAACAACGCATGTGTCAGGATCGGACCACCGCTAATGGTGGTTACGCGAATTGAACATACATTATGTGGGGGAGTCAAGGTTTGCTCCCCGCCAATTGGACTTGCGGCGGGGGAGATTTTCGGGCGGAATGAATCCGAGTGAACGCCCAACCTGCCGCCCTCTTTACCGGGTTGCTTTTTCTGCTCGCGGTGGTCGTGCCGGGGCAGGGGCAAATTGACCCTGAGCAGCGCCGGTTGATCCAGTTGGGCTATAACAAGAACATCGAGGGGCGCGGACCGACGGCCGGTTACGCATTTTATTATCACAATCAGCGTGGCATCTGGCGGACGAACCTAACGCTGCGCGTGGCGATTGCCCCGGTGTATGCCGACACGGAATTGGGCATTGCGCAGGCGTTGGGACCGCATACGGACGTGGGGTTTGGCCTGTCGGGGGGCGGGTTTGCCGACAGCTTCAGCGAGGTGCGCGCGGGAAACTTTCTGCGGGAGGAATCGTTTACGGGCCACGGCGGCGGGGTGTCGGCAAGTCTGTATCACCGTTTCAATCCGGCGCAGCGGATTCCGCTGAACTCGGTGCTGCGGGGCGGAGTGTATCATACCCTGTATTCGCGGGACGACCGGACGGCGGCGAACTTTGTGATGCCGACGGACAGCACGGCGGTGAAGGTGCGCGCGGGCTTGCGATTCGGGGGTATTGAACCGCTGCTGCTGCCGGATCTGGCGATGGAGCTCTCGACTTGGTACGAGGGACAGTTCCGCAACAACGCGGGCGCCTATGGCTTTGCGGGTGACCGGCAGGTGAAGGCTGATTCCCACCTCTTTTGGAGCCGGGCGTTGCTGGCGTACACGCTGCCGTCCGAGCAGCGGTTTTTCGTCAGCATCACGGGCGGCACAAGTGTCAACCCGGACCGGTTCAGCGCGTACCGACTCGGCGCTGTCCTGCCGCTGGCGTCGGAGTTTCCGTTGAGCATCCCGGGATACTATTTTCAGGAGATTACCGCCGGACGATACGCGCATTTTGGAGGATACTACTTGATGCCGGTGGGGCGGAAGAAGGACTGGAACGTCACTCTTTTTGCGTCCACGGCGGCGGTCGATTACCTCGCGCGCATGGCGCAACCGGGCGACTGGCATTCGGGGGTGGGTGCGGGGATTGGTTACCGCCCGCATAACAGGATATGGCAGGTGACCTTGGGTTATGCGTATGGGCTGGACGCCATCCGCAAGAATGATCGTGGCGCGCAGAGCCTCGGATTGTTGCTGCAGTACGATCTGGAAAGCCGACGGCGGAACAAGCCGGTCGTCGAGTCGGATACCAACATCGGCCCCAACCGCTGGAATTTCTTGCGCAACGTCTTTGGCTTCTAAGAGCCTGTTTGAAAACTGGCTGGGGTAGTGCGGCGGGTCTTTTGGCTTCGGGCGGCGTTGGCCCGGGCGTCACAGCCCGCTG
>CAZUUP010000121.1:0-11953 GCA_964623105.1 uncultured Akkermansia sp. | reverse complement strand
GGGGCGTGGATCGCGGACCGGTGGTGGGGTAGGTATCGGACCATCTTGCGGCTGTCGCTGCTGTACTGTGTGGGGCATGGGGCGCTGGCGGTGATGGAAGGGACGCGGACGGGGATTTATGTGGGGTTGGCGCTGATTGCGCTGGGGGCGGGGGGAATCAAGCCGTGTGTGTCGGCGTTTGTGGGGGATCAGTTCACGGCGTCGCAGCACGGGCTGTTGCCGAAGGTTTACGGATTGTTTTACTGGGCGGTGAACATCGGGGCGTTGTTCGCGTTCGCGCTGATTCCCGTGGCGCGGGATCACTGGGGGTATGCGTGGGCGTTTGGGATTCCCGGGTTGTTCATGGGGTTGGCGACGGTGATTTTTTGGGCGGGGGCGCGACATTACCGGCACACGGCGCCCGCGAGGGCCGCGGAGGGGGCGGCGGTTGGCGGGGAGAAGGGCGGGGATCGGGGGGCGTTGTGGCGGATCGTGTTGGTGCTGGCGCCGGTGCCGGTGTTCTGGGCGTTGTTTGACCAGATCAATTCGACGTGGGTGTTTCAGGCGGAGAAGATGACGCCGTTTGCATTGCTGGGCTACAAGGTGGATGCGGAACGGATGCAATCGGCGAGCGCGCTGCTGGTGTTGATCTGGGTGCCGGTGCTGGCGGTTTGGGGGTATCCGCTGGCGGAGCGTTGGGGTTGGCGGCCGACGGCGCTGCGACGGATGGGGGCGGGGATGTTGTGCGCGGCGGCGTCGTTCGTGATCTGTGGCTGGATGCAGACGCAACTGGATGCCGGGATCAAGATGAGCCTGGCGTGGCAGTTGGTGCCTTACGTGGTGCTGGAGGCGGGGGAGGTGATGTTGAGTGCGACGGGATTGGAGTTTGCGTATGCACAGGCGCCGGCGCATTTGAAGAGCACGGTGATGAGTTTGTGGCTGTGTACGACGGCGATCGGGAATTTTTTGGTGGCGGTGATCACGGGGGTGAACAGCCGCTGGGTGCATGCGAGCGGTGCGGGCGAGTTCTATTTTTACGCGGCGCTGATGCTGGTGGTGGCGGGGGTGTTCGGAGTGATCGCGGCGCGTTATCGGGGGATTGCGGAGGTGCGGGGGTGAGCGCGGGTGGAAAAGTGAAACTGGGAGCGGGTGATTTTGCGGTGGGTAGCGACGGGAGTTTTGGTGTTTGATCCGGCGGTGAAACATGAATGACACGAAAATGAAAAGGGTGCAGGTGGTTGATTCGCATACGGGCGGTGAACCGACACGGGTGGTGATCGGGGGCGCGCCGGACTTGGGCGGTGGAACGGTCGCGGAACAGTTGCGGGTATTTCGCGAACAGCACGACGGTTTCCGCTCGGCGGTGGTGAATGAGCCGCGGGGTTCCGATGTGCTGGTGGGAGCGTTGCTGGTGGAACCGGCGGACAAATCGTGCGTGGCGGGGGTGATTTATTTCAACAACGTAGGGGTGTTGGGCATGTGCGGACATGGGACGATCGGACTGGTCGCCACGCTGGCGCATCGGGGGCGAATTCGTGCGGGGAGCCATCGGATTGAAACTTGCGTCGGGGTGGTGACGGCGACGTTGCACGGCGATGGAAGTGTGTCGGTCGAGAATGTGCCGAGTCATCGCAAGGTGAAGGGAGCGACGGTGGAGGTGGCTGGGTTTGGCAAGGTTTCGGGTGACGTGGCGTGGAGTGGGAACTGGTTTTATCTGGTGGAGCAGCACGGGCAGAAACTGGAACTGGGGCAGGTGGAGCGATTGACGGACTTGTCGTGGCGAATCCGGCAGGCGGTGAACGGGCAGGGATTTCCGGAGGTGGATCATGTGGAGTTGTTCGGACCGGCGCAGTTGCCGGGGGGCCATTCGCGAAATTTTGTGCTGTGCCCGGGCAAGGCGTATGATCGGTCGGCCTGCGGAACGGGGACGAGCGCGAAGCTGGCATGCCTGGCGGCGGACGGAAAATTACGCGAGGGCGAACGGTGGGTGCAGGAAAGCATCATTGGCAGCGCGTTCACGGGATCGTTCCGGTGGGAGGATCAGGCGCGCGGGGTGGTGATTCCGACGATCACGGGGGAAGCGTTTGTGAACAGCGAAGGGGAATTGCTGTTGAATGAACGGGATCCGTTTTGCTGGGGCATCCGGTAGGCGGGCGATGGCAGGCGCGCAGGGATTGGAAGGACAGGCATGGCGAAGCGAGTTCTCATCATTGGCGGAGGGGTGATCGGGTTGAGTGCTGCGTATTACGCGGCACAGCGGGGTCATGAAGTGACGGTGCTGGACCGGAATCCGGAACAGCGGGATGGCTGTTCGTTTGGGAACGCGGGGATGATTGTGCCGAGCCATTTCGTGCCGCTGGCGGCGGCGGGGATGGTGGCGCTGGGGCTGAAGTGGATGTGGAATCCGGAGTCGCCTTTTTACATCAAGCCGCGTCTGGATTGGGACTTGTGGAACTGGGCGTTCAAGTTCTGGCGGGCGGCAACGCCGGCGCGGGTGGCGCAGAGCGAACCACTGCTGCGAGATCTGAATCTGGCGAGCCGGGCTTGTTTTGAGGAGTTGGCGGCTTTGCCGGGGATTGATTTTGGATTGGTGAAGAAAGGGTTGCTGATGCTGTGCGCAACGCAGCACGGACTGGACGAGGAGGCGAAGTTCGCGGAGCGGGCGAATGCGCTGGGGGTGCCGGCAGAGGTGCTGGATGAGCGGGGGGTGGCGGAGCGTGATCCGGGAGTGCGGATGACGGTGGCGGGAGGTGTGTATTTTCCGAAAGACTGCCATCTGTCGCCGGGGCGATTCATCCTGAGTTTGCAGCAGTTGCTGAAGGCGTCGGGGACGCGATTTGTGTGGGGAGCGGAGGCGACGGGCTGGCGATGGAGCGGAACGCGATTGACGGCAGCGCAAACGGAGAAGGGGGATTTCTGCGCGGACGAATATGTGTTGTGCGGTGGATCGTGGTCACCGGTGATGGCGCGTGCGCTGGGACTGGAACTGCCGATGCAGGCGGGCAAGGGTTACAGCCTGACCTTGCCGCGGCCGCCGCAGTTGCCGCAGTTGTGCTCGATATTCACGGAGGCGCGGCTGGCGGTGACGCCGATGGGGACGTCGCTGCGGATTGGTGGCACGATGGAGATTGCGGGGTTGAACGAGGAAATCAATCCGGTGCGGGTGCGGGGGATCATCAAGTCGGTGCCGAGGTATTTTCCGGAGTTCAGCGAGAACGACTTTGCGGGGATTCAGCCGTGGCGGGGTTTGCGGCCGTGCTCACCGGACGGGTTGCCGTATGTGGGGCGAACGGGACGGTTTGCGAATCTGACGGTGGCGACGGGGCACGCGATGATGGGCCTGAGTCTGGGACCGATCACTGGGCGTTTGGTGGCGGAGGTGGTTTCGGGCGAGAAGCCTTCGCTGCCGATCGAGTTGCTCGCACCGGACCGCTATGCGTGAGGTGCCTGGGGCTGCGATGGTGCGCGGTTGGTGGTGTGCGGTTGGGCAAACATGCTTGTGAGAATGCGATACGAATTGTGGGTGCGGTTGGTGTGCTTGAGCATGGTTTTGCTCGGGCGGTCCGAGTTGGGCGCGCAGGGGACGCGGGCGGATTATGAGCGGGCGCTGAGTTTGGGACGGCGCACGGAGGGCAAGGTTTTCAAGGAGACGATCGAGGCGCATTGGTTGCCGGGAAATAAGGCGTTTTGGTATCGGAATGATCTGGGCGGCGGGCGGCGGGAATTCGTGCTGGTGGATGCGTTGAAGGGTGAGCGGCGGCCCGCGCTTGATCACGCCCGTTTGGCGGCTGCGCTGGCCAAGGCGGTGGGGCGTGAGGTGGTGGGAGAGCGTTTGCCGTTTGAGGCGATTGAGTTCAGCGACGACCGGTCGGCGGTGCAAGTGGCGGCCTTTGGCAAACGGTGGCGGTGTGACTTGGCGAGTTACGAAGTCATGGAGCGAAGCGCGGCCAAAGGCGGAACGGTAGCGCCGATGCCAAGCGAGAGCGGGCGGCGGGTGAGCTTGCCGGGAGGAGAGGAAACAACGTTGACGTTCGTCAACGAGAGCGGTGAGGAGGTGGAGTTGTTCTGGATCGATACGGCGGGCAAGCGACGGAGTTACGGGCGGTTGAAGAACGGCGAGCGCCGATCCCAGCAAACGTTTGCAGGCCATCTGTGGGCGGTGGAAGGACGCGCGGGGAAATCGTGGGGAATCTTCGAGGCAAAGATGCAAGGCGGGGAGGCGATCATCCGGGCGGGCGGGAAGGCGGAGGCGCCGGTCGAGCGCAAGCAGCGGCCAGCGGACGTTTCGCCGGATGGGCGGTGGCAGGCGCTGGCGCGCAGCAACAATGTGGTGGTGCGGGTGATGGCTACGAAGGAGGAATTTGCGCTGACGCGGGATGGGACGCCGGATGATGCGTATGAGGGGCGGTTTCATTGGTCCCCGGATTCACAGAAGCTGGCGGTGCGGCAGATTCGCAAGGGGGAGGAGCGGAAGATATTTCTGGTGGAGTCGTCGCCAAAGGAGCAGGTGCAGCCCAAGCTGCATGAGTTGGGATATGCGAAGCCGGGGGACCGGGTGGCGATGGCGCGTCCGAGATTGTTCGACGTACAGGAGCGGAAGGCGGTCGCGGTGGAGGAGAAGTTGTTTCCGAATCCGTATGAGTTGAATGAACTGCGGTGGACGCCGGATTCGCGGTGGTTGACGTTCAACTATAACCAGCGCGGCCACCAGATTTTCCGGGTGCTGGCGATCGATGCGGGTTCGGGGGCGGTGCGGACGGTTGTGAACGAGGAGTGCCAGACGTTTTTCGCGTATTCCTCGAAGCGTTTTATCCACTGGCTGGATGAGGCTGGGGAGTTGATTTGGATGAGTGAGCGGGATGGATGGAATCACCTGTATTTGTATGATTCGGCGACGGGACGGGTGAAGAACCAGATCACGCGGGGTGAGTGGGTGGTGCGCGGAGTGGAGCGGGTGGATGCCGGGCAGCGGGAGATCTGGTTTCGGGCCGGCGGGGTGCGACCGGGGCAGGATCCTTATCATGTACATCTGTGCCGGGTGAAGTTTGACGGAAGCGGGTTGGTGGTGGTGACGGAGGGGGATGGAACGCATGAATGGCAGTTCTCGCCGGATAATCGGTTCGTGATTGACCGGTGGTCGCGGGTGGATGTTCCGATGGTGAGTGAATTGCGGGATGCAGAAAGCGGGCGATTGGTTTGCGAGTTGGAGCGGGCGGATGCGAATGAACTGTTCAAGACGGGGTGGCGTGCGCCGGAGCGTTTCGTGGCGAAGGGGCGTGACGGGGCGACGGATATTTACGGGATTATCATCCGGCCGACGCAGTTTGATCCAAAGCGGCGGTATCCGGTGATTGAGGAAATCTACGCCGGACCGCATGGCGCGCATGTGCCGAAGAGTTTTGGCCGACACGTCCGGCAATGCGCGCTGGCCGAGCTTGGTTTCATCGTGGTGCGCATCGATGGGATGGGAACAAACTGGCGGTCGAAGAAGTTTCACGATGTGTGCTGGAAGAATCTGGGGGATTCGGGGTTTCCGGATCGGATTGCGTGGATGAAAGCGGCGGCGGCGAAACATCCGGAGATGGACCTGACACGAGTGGGGATTTACGGCGGTTCAGCGGGCGGGCAGAGCACGGCGCGGGCGATGTTTGCGCACGGGGATTTTTACCGTGTGGGGGTGGCGGATTGCGGTTGCCATGACAACCGGATGGACAAGATCTGGTGGAACGAGCAGTGGATGGGCTGGCCTGTAGGGCCGCATTACGCGGAGCAGTCGAATGTGACGCACGCGAAGAATTTGCAGGGCAAGCTGCTGCTGGTGGTGGGGGAAATGGATCGCAACGTGGATCCGAGTTCGACAATGCAGGTGGTGAACGCGCTGATCAAGGCGGACAAGGATTTTGACCTGCTGGTGGTGCCGGGAGGCGGGCATGGGATTGCGGAGAGTCCATACGGGAGCCGGCGGCGCATGGACTTCTTTGTCCGTCATCTGTGGGGGGTGGAACCTCGGAGCCAACCATGAAGAAATTGTGCATGATGGTGGCAGGGCTTTGGTGTTGCGGCGCGGTAATGGCGGCCGCGGCACCGGCGACAAATGCGATGGCGCGTGAACTTCATGCATTGTTTGACCGGGAGTGGGAGCACACCATGGAAATCAACCCGACGTGGGCGTCCTCGTTGGGTGACCGGCGGTGGAATGATCGTTGGGAGGATGTGAGCCTGGCGGCGGCTGAGCGGGAATTCCGGAGGGGGCAGGAAGGGTTGGAGAGATTGGCCCGAATTTCACGAGCGGAATTGTCGGCCGAGGATCAGTTGAACTACGACCTGTTCAAGTTCCAGACGGAGTTGGGACTCGAGGAGTATCGGCACCGGACGTTCCTGATGCCGATTTCTCAACGAGGAGGAATCCAGACGGCGGACGAACTTGCGGATTCGCTAAGGTTTGAGGCGGTGAAGGATTTCGAGGACTGGTTGGGGCGTTTGGAGCGATTTCCGGCGTTGATGGAGCAGACGATCGCCCTGCTGCGAGAGGGAATTCGTGTGGGGCGGGTGCAGGCGACGGTGACAATGGGGCGGGTGCCGGTCCAGATTACCCGGCAGATCGTGGAGAGGCCCGAGGAAAGCGTTTTTTACAAGCCGTTCGCAACGTTTCCGGCGGCCATCGGTACGGCGGAACGGGAGCGGTTGACGGCCCGAGCGCGTAGCGCGGTGGGGGCGGGGGTGGTGCCGGCCTTTCGCAAGTTCCAAGAGTTTTTCAACCGGGAATATCTACCAGCCTGCCTGGATGGCGTCGGCGCGTGGCGCTGGCCGGATGGGACGAATGCGTATGCGTTTCTGGCACGGAAGTTCACGACGACCCGATTGACCCCGCAAGAAATTCATGAACTGGGTTTGCGGGAGGTCAAACGCATCGGGGAGGAGATGCAGCGGGTGATGGAGCAGGTGGGTTTCAAGGGGAACCGACAGGAATTTTTCCGGCATCTGCGGACGGATCCGAAGTTCTATTGCAAGACGGGCGCGGACTTGTTGCTGGAGTATCGGGCAACGGCGAAGCGGGTGGATCCGCAATTGGTGCGATTCTTCAAGGTGTTGCCGCGAGTGCCCTATGGGGTCGAGCCGATTCCCGAGAAGATCGCGCCGGATACGACGGCGGCGTATTACCGGGTGCTGGCGGCGGATGGCTCGCGGGCGGGGACTTACTTCGTGAATTTGTACAAGCCGGAGATGCGGCCACGCTACGAGATGATGGCACTTACGTTGCACGAGGCGGTGCCCGGGCATCACTTGCAGTTCGCGCTGGCGTTCGAGCAGGGGGAGTTGCCGAAGTTCAGGCGCTATGGCGGCGAGGGTGTTTACACGGCGTACATCGAGGGGTGGGCGTTATATGCGGAATCGCTGGGTGATGAGATGGGGTTGTATGATGATCCGTATGCGAAATTCGGACAACTCACGTACGAGATGTGGCGGGCGGTGAGACTGGTGGTGGATACGGGGATGCATGCTTTGAAATGGGATCGGCAGCGGGCAATTGATTATTTTTTGGCGAATGCTGCGAAGAGCGAGCTGGATGTGGTCAACGAGGTGGACCGCTACATCTCGTGGCCCGGGCAGGCTTTGGCGTACAAGGTGGGCGAATTGAAGATCAAGGAGTTGCGGGCACGGGCGGCGAAGAGTTTGGGAGCGAAGTTCGAGATTCGGGAATTCCACGATCTGGTGCTGAGATCGGGAGCGATACCGCTGGAGGTGCTGGAACGGAGGGTGCAGGAATGGCTCGACGGTTTTGGCAGGCGTGCCGAGGCGGGGCGGTGACGGAGCGGCGGGGCGGCGGTGTATGTAGGTAAGCAGTTACGCTAAAATTGGTTGTGACTTGACCTTTTGAGGAAAAAATGGGTAGCTTTCTGCCGGTTTAGCGAAAGTAAGCCCAACGGTGGTAACCAGGGACTTGTATGACGAAGCGCGATTTGGTGGTTCGAATCAGTGACAAGACGGAGTTGGTACAGCAGGATGTTTTCAAGGTAGTTCAGATGACGCTGGATTTTATAGCCGCCGAAGTTGCCCAAGGGCGGACAGTCGAGTTGCGCAATTTTGGTGTTTTTGAGGTCAAGATACGCAAGGCGCGGATCGGGCGGAATCCGAACGAGCCCGAGCGCGACGTGCCGATTCCGTCGCGAGCCGTGGTGAAGTTCAAGCCGGGCAAGGAGATGCGGGAAGCGGTGTCGCAACTTGCGCCTGAGGCGGTGCTGCAGGCGAAAGCGGCGGAGGATGCGGACGGGGCGGCTTCGGAGGGAAAGTGACACCGCCGGGTTGGTGATTGTGGCGGCTGCTTTCTGGCGGTCGCCTTTTTGTTTCCTTCCGGGTGCGCGAATGGATTAGAACAGGGGCGGTTCGGGTCCACGCGGGCGTCAGCCAACTGCGGCGCCGTCCGGATTCCGGATTTTTTCTCCCATGGAACGATTGCCTGGATTTCGTGATTTTTATCCGGAGCCGCTGCCGCATCCGGATGCGTGGAGCGCAGATGCGCGAAATTACATTTTCGACGCGTGGCGGGGAGCGGCGCGCCGGTACGGCTTTCGGGAATACGACGGGCCGCCGTTGGAGAGCCTGGAGTTGTACATTGCCAAGAGCGGTGAGGAGATCGTCGGGCAGTTGTATAATTTCAAGGACAAGGGGGACCGAGATGTGGCGTTGCGACCGGAGATGACGCCAACGCTGGCGCGGATGGTGGCGGCGCACGACCTGAGCTATAAAAAGCCGATCAAGTGGTTTGCCATCCCGCAGTTGTTCCGCTACGAACGACAACAGAAGGGGAGGCTGCGCGAGCATTTTCAACTTAATTGCGACGTGTTCGGGGAAACTGACCCGGCGGCGGATGCGGAGCTGATTGCGTTGCTGATTGACTCCCTGCGGGCACTGAAACTGACCGCGGAGGATTTTGTGATCCGCCTGAGCAGCCGGGACGCGTGGCAGCAGTTCTTCTCGAAGCGGTGCAGCGAGGCGGACAAGGCGTATGAGTTTTACCAGATCATAGACAAGCTCGAGCGGGAGGATCCACGGGAGAGTGAGCTGAAACTTGCGGCCCTGGGTTTCTCGATGGCAGAGGTGCGGGATTTCATTGCGGCCGGCGTGCCGACACCGGAATTGCAGCGAATCCTCGACAATCTCGGGGCGCGGGGCCTGGGTGATTTTGTGAAGATCGATTACAACGTCATCCGTGGTTTGGCCTACTACACCGGGACGGTGTTTGAGGCGTTTGACAAAAAGGGTGAGTTCCGCGCGATCGCGGGTGGCGGGCGCTACGACAATTTGATCAAGGTGATTTCCGGCGGGAAGGTCGATTTGCCGGCGCTGGGATTTGGGATGGGGGACGTGGTGTTGTTGGAGTTGTTGAAGAGCCGGGGATTGCTTCCGAAGTTTCGCGCGAGCACCGAGATTTGCGTGCTGGTAGAGGATGAAACGCTGCGGGCGCCTTCGCTGCGGCTGGTGCAGAGCCTGCGGGACCAGGGTCGCACGGTGGATTATGTGTTCACGGCGATGAAGCCGGACAAGCAGTTCAAGCGGGCATTGGATCTCAATGCGACTTGGACCATGCGCATCGAGCGGCAGGCGGAGAGCGGGATGCGGGTGCGAATCCGGAATCTGCGGACGCGTGAGGAGCGCATGGTGGAACCGGAGGCGGCGGGGACGGCGGTGGCGGAATGGGGAAAATAGGCCAATCGTCGTAGTCTGGGGGCGGACTTGGTCGGCAAAAAATCAGTCCGGTGCAGCTTGCGAAAAGCACTCTGGTGGCGTAAACATTTGGGTCGCTGCTCCGACCCTTAGGCTGGGTGAAGCGGTGAAATGATGACAGATTCGCCACCGGAAAAACGGAGTGACCTTGCGCGCGCACTTGTTCGCGCCCTCAAGTTCACGGCTGTGCTGGTGATGTTCTTCGAATTCGTCCTGCACTGTCTGCATCCGGTAACGCTGTTCGTTGTTTCCACCGCTTTTCTGGCCGTGGTGCTCGGGTTGGTGGTGCTTTCGGTCCTGCGCGTGAATCAGTGAACGGCGGGCAGGCCGGGGCGTCGATACACTCCCGGAGTTAACAGTCTCAGACATCCTGACCTCACTGCGGAGCGGAAGCCAATCTGAGGAAAGTTCCTGATACCCTCCGCCGGAAAATCCCTCGATTTTCAACGACTTACCCAGGCAAAGCGGCCCGCGTGGTATCAGGACAAGCTCACGCCATTTCCCACCGGGTCAGGATGTCTGAGTCTCCCTTCCCGCGAAGCGTTTGGCGGGTGGCGTGGGCGCGTGGCGGGAGGTCAGCTTTCCGGGGTAGCGGCGGGGTCTTCTTTGTCCTCGTTGATGACGGGGGCGATGGCGAGCAACTTATCGCCGGCTTCGAGGTTGATCAATTTGACGCCCATGGTATTGCGCCCGGCTTCGCGGATGTCCTTGACGAAGGTGCGCACCAACTGACCGCCAGTGGTGATGAGCATTATTTCATCGGCATCACGAACGGTGAGCGCACCGACCACACCGCCGGTTTTGTCGCCGACTTTCATGGTGATGCGGCCTTTGCCCCCGCGTGACTGCTTGCGGGTGCCACTCTCGCTCTGGACAAGGTATTCGTCGAAGGAGGTCCGCTTCCCGATGCCATTTTCACCGGCGACCAGCAATGCAGCATCTGGGACCACAACGGCCAGCGCGACCACTTCATCGCCCCGTTCCAAGGTGATGCCTTTGACGCCGGCGGCCGAGCGGCCCATGGAGCGCACGTCCGATTCGCTGAAGCGGATACTCATGCCGTCCTTGGTGATGAGCACGACATCGTCGCCGGGATCCTTCAATTCGTCATTTTCCGTGATGCTGCCACGGGTGAGCTTGACGGCGATGAGGGTGTCGTCGGGATCGATGTTGATGGCGATAATGCCGCCTTTGCGGACGTTGCGGAAGTCGTTGAGCGAGGTCTTTTTGACAGTGCCCATCCGGGTGGCGAAGAAGAGTTCGCCGGACTGCTCCCAGGTGACGTCCTGGCGGTTGGAGTCGGTCTTGGACTGGATGCGGATGAGGGCGGCGACTTTTTCGTCGGCCTTCAGTTCGAGGATATTGGCGATGCTCCGTCCCTTGGAAGCGCGGCCCATATCGGGAATCTCATGCACGCGCTCGACGTAGGCGCGACCTGTGTTGGTGAAGAACATCAGGTAATCGTGGGTGCTGGCCGTAAAGAGGTGCTCGATGAAATCGTTTTCCTCGGGGGTGTCGCCTTCGCGGGTGGTCATGCCGATGACGCCCTTGCCGCCGCGGCGCTGGGAACGATAACTGGAGATGTTGGTGCGTTTGATGAGTCCGCCGTGGGTCAGGGTGATGATGACGCCTTCGTTCGCGATGAGGTCCTCGATGGCAATCTCGCCCTCGTCGGGAACGATCTGGGATTTGCGCGGCGTGGCGTATTTTTCTTTGATGGCCAGCAACTCGGACTTGATGATGGCCATGACCCGGGATTCCTTGGCGAGGATGTCGAGCAGGTCCTTGATGACTTCGATGAGGGCCTTGTATTCGGTTTCGACCTTGTCGATTTCGAGCCCGGTGAGTTGGTAGAGTCGCAGGTCGAGGATGGCATCCACCTGCCGTTCGGTGAGGGCATAGCGACCGTTGACGATGCGGGACTCGTGGCGGATGAGGATGGCCCAGCGTTCGACCTGGGCGCGGGTCCATTCGAAGGCCAGCAGCTTGACCCTGGCTTCGTCGCGGTTTTTGGAGCTGCGGATGATGTGGATGAACTCATCCAAGTTGGCCAGCGCAATGAGGTAGCCTTCAAGCAGTTCGGCGCGTTCCTCGGCTTTGCGCAGTTCAAACCGGGTGCGGCGCAGAATCACCTCGCGACGGTGATCGATGTAACACTGGATCAGCTCCTTGAGATTGAGCGTCTTGGGCCGACCGTGATCGATGGCCAGCGCGTCATTTCACGTCGAGAAGCAAACGCAGTCGGTCA
>CAZUUP010000120.1:0-11976 GCA_964623105.1 uncultured Akkermansia sp. | reverse complement strand
ACGTGAACGACCATCACACGCTGTGCATGACCTTCGAGGAGATGCACGCCGTGGTGCGCACCGCCCACAACCACAAGCTCAAGGTGACCGGTCACTGCCGCGCCACCCAGGGCATCAAAAACGCCCTCCGCGCCGGCTACGACACCATCGAACACGGCACCTTCATGGACAACGAAGCCCTCGACCTCCTCCTCGCCCGCAACGTCCCCGTCGTGCCCGCGCTCTACTTCGAGAAAGCCAGCGTCCTCCGCGGACCCGAATTCGGCCTGCCGCCAAACGTCATCGCCGGCCATCAGGAAACCCTCGAAGGCGGTGCCGAAAGCGCCCGCCGAATTCTGCGCGCCGGTGGCCGCCTCGGCATGGGCGGCGACTACGGCTTCGGCTGGAATCCCCACGGCGACTACGCCCGCGAACTCACCTTCTTCGTCAAAGACGTCGGCCTCACCCCGCTCGAAGTCATCCACTGCGCCACCCAGACCGGAGCCGAAATCATGGGCCGCGGCCACGAATTCGGCACCCTCCAACCCGGCAAACTCGCCGACGTCCTCGTCGTGGACGGCAACCCCCTGGCCGACATCGCCATCCTCGAGAACCGTTCCCGGTTCCTCGCCGTCCTGCAGGGCGGTATCATCAAGGCCGGCCAACTCGCCAAGCCTTTCCCAACCGTCGTCACGCAAGAGAAGAAATGATCCCCTCGCGCGCCCGCTCCTTCCCAAGCTCACTTTCAGCCCCTACAATACCCATCATGACCGACCGCCACCCATCTGCCGCCCGACTCTCCCGCCGCGACCTCTTGCGCCTCTCCGCCAGCACCCTGCTCTCCCTCGGCGTCTGGCCGGGCGCTCTCCGCGCCGACGGCAACGGCCTCGGCGGCGAGTTCAGTTTCATCGTCGTCAACGATCTCCACTACCAGACCGCCAAATGCGGCGTCTGGTTCGAGCGCGTCATCGCCCAGATGAAAAAATCCCGGCCCGCCTTCTGCCTCGTTGGCGGCGACTGGGCCGAGAAAGGCACCCAGGCCGAACTCGGTCCCGTGAAGGAAATCTTCTCCACACTCGGCGCCCCATTTTACGGCGTCATCGGCAACCACGACTACCGCACCCAGACCGACCGCACCGCCTACGACCAACTCTTTCCCAACCGCCTCAATTATCATTTCGACCACGCCGGCTGGCAGATCATCGCCCTCGATTCCAGCGACGGCATCCGCTACCAGCGCACCGAAATCCAGCCCGCCACCTTCGCCTGGCTCGACCAGCACCTCCCCAAGCTCGACCCCCGCAAACCCACCATCGCCCTCACCCACTTCCCTCTCGGCCCCGACACCATGATGCGCCCTGCCAACGCCAACGCCGTCCTCGAACGCCTCAAGCCCTTCAACCTTCGGGCCGTTTTCTCCGGCCACTTCCACGCCTACACCGAACGCCGCGTCGGCGACACCATCCTCACCACCAACCGCTGCTGCGCCTTCAGTCGCAACAACCACGACAAGTCCCCCGAAAAGGGCTACTTCGTCTGCCAGGCCAAAGATGGGAAACTCACCCGCGAATTCGTCGAAGTCCTGCCCGCCTGACCTTCCTCACCCCAATTCGCCATCCCTCGCATGCCTCGCCGCCTCCTACCTGTCTGGCTCGCCCTCCTGCTCCTGCCCGCCCTGCCCGCCCTCTCCGCCGACTGGCCGATGTGGCGCGCCAACCCCGGCCGCACCGCCACTGTCACCGACGAACTCCCCGCCAGCCTCAGCATCCTCTGGTCCCGCGAACTCGCCCCGCTCAAGCCCGCCTTCCGCGATGTCCGCCTCCAGTTCGACCGCGGCCACGAACCCATCGTCCTCGGCCAGCGCCTCTTCGTCGCCTCATCCCGCGATGACAGCCTCGCCGCCTACGACACCAACACCGGCGCCGAACTCTGGAAAATCTTCGCCGACGGCCCCATCCGCTTCGCCCCCGTCGCCGCCGATCACCGTGTCATCTTCGGCTCCGACGACGGCATCCTCCGCTGCGTTGCCGCCGACACCGGCAAACTCCTCTGGCAAAAGCGCGCCGTCCCCAACCACCGCCAACTCCTCGGCAACGGACGCCTCATCTCCGTCTGGCCCGTTCGCGGCGGCCCCGTCCTCCATCAGGGCCGCGTGTATTTCGCCGCCGGCGTCTGGCCCCTCGAAGGCGTATTCATCTACTGCCTCGACGCCGCCACCGGCCGCACGATCTGGCTCAACGACCGCACCGGCTATCTCTACGGCATTCACCCCCATCAGGCCCAGGCCTTCGGCGGCGTCGCGCCCCAAGGCTACCTTCTCATCGACGGCGATGACCTCGTCGTCCCGTGCAGCTCCGCTTATCCCGCACGCTTCGATCTCGCCACCGGCACCCTCAAGGAATTCGCCCTCCCCTCCGCCGGCCGTCTTCCCGGCGGTTGGTTCGCCGCCACGCCCGAGGAAAAGGAAACCCAAAAACTGAAACGCCGCGGCCTCCTGTTCGACAACGCCGTCAACCTCAACCGCCACGAAGACAAACCGCGCGCCGAAGGCACCGCCGGCATCCGTCGCAGCCTCCGCACCGCCGCCCGCGAATGGCTCTTCGATCAACCCCTTCCCGGCGTCACCGGCGCCATCCACAGCCTGATCGCCGCCGATCAAAAACTCTTTGCCGTCACCGAGGAAGGCATCCTCTTCGCCCTCGCCGCCACCACTGCCCCGCCCATCGCGCCCAAGCATTGGGACCGCCCGCGCGTCCCCACCCAACCCGCCCCCGACACATCCGCCGCCATCCTCGCCGCTGCCGGTGCCGAACGCGGACACGCCATCGTCATCGGCCCTGTCGATCTTGCTCTCCTCGCAGCCCTCGCCAGCAAAAGTCATTTCCAAATCCTCGCCCTCGCACCCGAGAACACCGACCTCGCTCCCGCCCGCCAGCGCCTCGCCGCCGCCCGCCTCCATGGGCAACCCGTCGCCCTCCGCGCAGTGACTCCGGCCGCCGCCGGCCTGCCTCCCTACCTCGCCAGCGTGGTCACCTTCTCGCCCCAAGCCACCCTCCCCGACGTTGCCACCCTGAAAACCATCTACGACTGGCTCCGCCCCTTCGGCGGACGCCTCATCGGCCCCGCTGCGCTGCTCGAAACCGCCCGCGCCGCCGCACTCCCCCAAGCCCAACTCCGTTCCCATCCCGACAGCCTCGCCGTCATCACGCGCGCCGGCCCGCTTCCGGGCACGGCCAATTATCTCGGCGACTGGTCACCCAGCAACGATTCCCTCGTCAAAGCTCCCGTCGGCGTCCTCTGGTTTGATGACACCCTCGGCAATTTCAAACGCTCGCCCCAGCCCAAGCTCGTCGATGGCGTCATGATCACCACCGACAAAAACTGGCTCGACGCCTCGAACCGCAAGGGCAAGGTCGATTACCAACTCCAACCCGCCGTCTTCAGCGACATCTACACCGGGCGCGTCCTCGATCCCTACGAGGCCTCCGCCCTCCGCCAGCAATTTGGCTCCGTCGATACCCGCGCCATCCAACCGGCCCAATACCGCCCGCCCACCCAGAAAAACGACTGGAGCCCGCCGCCCCCCGTCGTCGGCCTCCGCAACAACCCCCTCACCGGCGAACGCGAACCCCGCGCCTTCCCCAAAAGCTACGGCTGCGACGGCGGCTTCGATTACGGCTCGATCTACACCATGCGCTCCGGCACCGCCGCCTTCTACGACAAGCGCGTGGACAGCGGCACCATCCACATCAGCGGCCCGCGCTCCGGCTGCACCAGCAGCATCATCCCCGCCAACGGAGTCTTGAACGTCCCCTACTTTTTCGAAGGATGCAGTTGCAGCTACCCCCTCCCCATGGCCCTCGCCCTCGTCAGCCTCCCCCAAACCTTCGAACAATGGGCCGCGTGGGGCAAAACCCCTGCCACCAATCTCACTGGAAAAATCGAACGCCTCGGCCTCAACTTCGGCGCCCCCGGCGACCGCCGCACCGACGGCGGCACCCTCTGGATTGGCTACCCCGCCGTCGGCGGCCCTTCCCCGGAAATCTCCGTCCGCACCGAACCCGCCCAACCCCAGTTCTACTACCATCACTCCGTCTGGATCGAGGGCGGCGAAGGCTGGCCCTGGGTCGCCGCCTCCGGCGTCCGCGGGCTCCAATCCGCCACCGTCTCCGGCCTCAAAAACGGCCGCTACACCGTCCGCCTGTTCTTCGCGGAACCCGATCCCGCCGCCACTGCCGACTCCCGCCGCTTCCAGGTCCGCCTCCAGGGTCAACCCGCGCTCGAAAACTTCAGCATCCTCGCCTCCGCCGGCGGCCCCCTCCGCGCCTTCACCAAAACTCTCTCCGCCACCGTCCCTGACCATTCCCTCACGATCAGCCTGACCCCCCTGCACGGCCAGACCCTCCTCAGCGGACTCGAAATCATCCGCGAAAGCCTCCCCGTCGAACCCCTTCCCTCCCCTGCTCGCGTCCCCGGCCGCCTGTAATTCCCCTGCCCTCAATTCGCTTGCCCAAACCTTTCCTGCTCGACCTCTCGCTCCCTTCCCCCGCCGCCAACCTCGCCCTCGACGAAGCCCTCCTCGATTGTTGCGAATCCGGCGAAGGCCCCGCCTCCGGGGTGCTGCGCTTCTGGGAAACCCCCGACACCTTTGTCGTCGTCGGCTACGGCAATCGCATCGCCACCGAGGTAAATCAAGCCGCCTGCCGCGCCGCCGCCATCCCCATCCTGCGGCGCTGCTCCGGCGGAGGCACCGTCGTCCAGGGCCCCGGCTGCCTGAACTACTCTCTCATCCTGCCCGTCCCCGAATCCGGCCCGCTCGCGAGCATCACCGGCGCCAACGACTTCATCATGCAACGCAACCGCGACGCCACCGCCTCCCTCATGCACCAACCCGTCGCCATCCAAGGCCACACCGACCTCACCTTTGCGAGCCGCAAATTCTCCGGCAACTCCCAACGCCGCCGCCGCCAGTTTCTCCTCTTCCACGGCACCTTCCTTCTCGCCTTCGATCTGGCCGCCATCGAACTCGCCCTCCTTCCCCCAACCCGGGAACCCGCCTACCGGAGCGGCCGCCACCACCGCGACTTCCTCACCAACCTCCCTCCCCATATCACGGCCCAATCCCTCCGCCACGCCCTCCAAGCCCACTGGCACGCCCACCTCGACCTCACCTCCCCGCCTCTCACCGCCGCCCACGAACTCGCCCGCACCCGCTACAGCTCCGACGCGTGGAACCTTCGCCTCTAATCCAAACCGCTTCACCCAGCGCGCCCCCGTCCCGTCTGCCCAATTCCTTTACCCACCATTCCACGGCCAAACCGCCCGCTTACGGCAGCACCCGCACCCGGAAAAATCCCCGCCCTCCCGCCCGGTCCACCGTCACCCGGTAGGAACTCCCCGCCACCACCGTCTCCGCGATCGCCCCGGCCGCCACTCGATACGGACCCGCCACTTCCGTCGCCGACTCGATCACCACCGCCCCCGCCTCCCCGCCCGCCAGCCCCACGTCAAACTGCATCCGCTCCGATTCCACCAACCGCATCACCATCGCACCCACGGACGGCGCACTCACGCCCGCAAACTCCGTCGCCGGACCAAACGGCAGCCACCGATTCCCCACCCGCGCCTGCACCCGCACCGAGTACGTTCCGGCATTCGCCGGCTTGAACCCAAACGCACGGTCGCGTTCCACCTCTGTTACCACCGCCGGCAATGCCTCCACCGCCCCGGTTACCGCGATGTCGTCCACGTAGAATCCCACGCTGGCGGTCGTCTGCGGATAAAAACTCCCCGTCGTGAACGTGTACGCGAACCGCACCCGCACAAAACGCCCCGCATACGCCCCCAACGAAACGCTCCGCGCCACAAACGCCGGATCACCGCTCGCATCCGTCCCCGCCTGCGACCACACATCCTCCCACGTCACCCCTTCATCCGCCGACACCTGCGCCCGCGCCACCTGATCCTCCGTCGCCAGCCGCAACCGGCTTGCAAAATTCAACCGGCTCGCCGCCCCGACCCGCAGCACCGGCCGCAACGTGATGAACTGACTCTCCCCCTCCGGCATCGCCAGATGAAAACTCGCCGCCCCGCTCGCCCGCACCGCCGTGCTGATCACCGCATATCCAGCCGACGCTTCCACCACCACTCCGTTCGTCCCGTTCTCGGCCCCTTCCACGACGTCGAAGGGCGCCAACAGTCGTTCCTCCACCCGGTAACCGTTCGCCGCCCCAACCACCGTCAAACCGAGTTCATTCGTGCGATTCACAAATGCCCGTCCCGTTCCCGCCACCCGTGGTGCAACATATCCCGGCGTGAAATCCAGTTTCACATTCGCCCCCCCCACCACCTGCGCCACCCGCTTGACCGGTTCCATCCCCGCAGCCGAGAACTCCACCACGTAACTCCCATCCCCCGGCAGCGGCACCGCATACCCGCCCGACCCCGCCGTCACCGCGAAAAAATTCACGTTGCTCACCAACACCGTCACCCCACCAATGCCCTCGCCCACGTCGTAAACCCCGTTCGTGTTCAAATCGTAATACACCACCCCCGTCAGAAAAGGCGTGCTCCCCGCCGCCACCCCGAAATCCTCCGTCACCACATACGGCCCCACCCGCGAAGTCACCCCCCCGACTGTCTTCGCATTCGCTCCCATCACCACCCCCAACCCCACCTCGCGATATACCGGATTGTGCCGGTTCAGCCGGTGCCCCGCCGGATCCTGCATCCCGCCCGTCGGCCCGCCCCAGTCCACTTCAAACCCCGCATGACCATAGAAAACCGACTTCGCCGACGCATAGACATTCTCCCCCAACTGCCCCACGTAACCTTGCGCCGCCGCCCGCGACCCCAGACCGCGGCCATCCGAGCCCACGTGATCCTGAAACACATTCGTCAGCATGTCCCCGCTATGCAACCGCGCCGCCGCCAGCAACCGCGCGTTGAATGCCAGGGGCGGCGCCGGGGTCAGCGCTGCCATCTGCACCGCCATCAGATCCAAATCCACCCCGAAAAACCGGTAGGCCGCCGCCACCTCGGGATCCGCAGTCACCCGCAGCGTCGCCCCCTCCCCCACCGGGTTCGCACGCGCCCGATTGATCAACTCCAACCCCAGTTGCTCCTCGTCGGTCGGCTCACCAATCGAATACCGGCTCGGCCCCGGATCAGCCGCCACCCGCGCCCGCGCAACCGTCGCGGGTCCCGACACCTCCACCCCGCCCACTGGAGGCCATGCCGGCAAGCCATGCGGCTGAGCCGGCAAGCCGCCCGCCATCGCCGAAAAAAATAGCAGCCACACCGGGGACAACCATCCCCTCCTTCTTGGCCAAAAGTGAATTCGCGCGGCCATGCCGGTGCCACCTGTAATCACCGCATTGAAATCACGCAAGCCTCGCACCAAATCCACCCGGGAAATACGCCTGGCACGATTGCGGCAGCCACCAGCCGCCATTCCCGCCAACCCAAAAGCGTTCCCTCGGTGCTGCCAGTCACATCCACCACCGCCCGCCACGCGCCCCCCGCAGCGCAAGCAACCAACCTCCCGTCAAAACATCTTCAGACGGCTGTTGTGCTTCGCGCCCGCGACGATCAATTGCAACTTCAACCAGGCACTCCGCATGCCGCGCACCGGCAGACTCGGGGCCGCCGCCCGCGGCCCGGTTCCGCCACCGCTCGCGGCCGTCCCCGACGACCCGCCTTCCGCGGTCGCCACCGGCTGATTAAATCGAGGTTTCATCCGTGATTGCTCCCACCCCGGACTTCCACCTCCGTCCGCCAAACTTACGATCTGCGTCCCGCAGCGGGATCGGCGAGGCGGGCAAAATACCCGTGGCTATCCAGTAAATCGGCGGGCCGGCCGCTCTCCTTAACTTTCCCCTCCTCCATCACAAGCACCTTGTCCATCCGCTGCACGGTGCTCAGGCGATGCGCCACCACCAGCGTCGTCCGTCCCCGCATCAACTCCGCCAGACTCGCCACCACCAACTCCTCGCTACCCCCGTCCAGCGCGCTCGTCGGTTCATCCAGCAGCAAGATTGGCGCATCCTTCAAAAACGCCCGCGCCAGCGTGATCCGCTGCTTCTCCCCGACACTCAGCCGCGCCGCCCCATCCCCCACCACCGTCTCAAACTCCCGCGGCAACCGCCGGATAAACCCGTCCGCATTCGCCCGCCGCGCCGCCGCCTCGATCTCCGCCGCCGTTGCCCCCGGCTTCCCCACCGCGATGTTCTCCGCGATCGTCGCCGGCAGAAGGAGCGGTTCCTGAAACACAAAGGCAATCTGCCGCCGCAACTCCCGCAACCGCAACTCCCGCAAATCCACCCCGTCCAATCGCACACTCCCCGCCGTCGGATCAAAAAACCGCGGCAACAAATACAACATCGTCGTCTTCCCCACCCCGCTCGGCCCGATGATCGCCGCCGATTCCCCCCCGCCCACCTCCAGGTCCACTCCCCGCAAAACCGGCCGGTCCGGCGTGTATCCGAAAACCACCCCCTCGAATCGTATTCCCCCCGTCGCCCGCACTACCGCCGTCGCCCCTTCCCGCGCCCCTGCCCCGCTCCGGCCCACCACCTCCCGCGCCTCCGCCGCCTCCCGCACCTCCGCCGGGGTGTCCAGCAACTCGAACACCCGCTCCGCATTCGCCCCGGCGCCCGCCACCGTCGCGCCCACATTCGACAACTGGCTCAACGGCTCGAACAACTGCGCCAGATACGCCAGAAAAATCAGCAACTGCCCCGTCGTCAACTTCCCCGCCATCACCTCCCCCGCCCCACACCACAACAAGGCCGCCGTCCCCGCTCCAAACACCAGCATGATCATCAACCCATACACCACTTCCCACCCGTGCTGCGCCAACCGCGCCCCCTGCGCCAGCCCCGTCTGTGCCTGAAACCGCCCGCTCACCTCCGCTTCGCGCGTGTAACTCTGGTTCAACGCCACCGCGCTGATTCCCTGCTGGATCAGCGTTGTCACCTGACTGTCCGCCCGCTGCGCCACCGCGCTCCGCCGCCCCATCTTCCGCCCGAAAAACTGGATGCTCATTACGAGCAATGGCACCGTCAACAAAGCCACCCCCGTCAACCGCCCGTTCATCCGCCACATCACCCACACCATCAGGCCCAGGGAAAGCGACGCCGCGAGCAACGTCACCACCCCCTGCTGAAACAACGTCTGAAACGCATACGTGTCCCACGCCGCCCGGTGAATCAATTCCCCGCTGTTCTGACTCTGGTGAAACCGCAGCGACATCCCCTGCAGCCGGTTGAAAACCTCGTTCCGCACCCGCGCCAGTCCCCGTAATCCGATGTTGATTGCGATGTAACTGTGCAACGCATTCAAGCCGCCTTGCACCACATGCAAGACCAGCACCAACAGCCCCAGCAGCGCCACCTGCGCCGTCGCCTCGCCCGCCGGCAACCACCCCGGCAGCGGCGCCCCGCCCAACACCCCGTCCACCACCAGCGCCAGCGGCCACGGCTTCAACAGGTTTGCCCCCGTCGCCAGCACCATCAAGACCAGCACCCCGCCCAACAGCGGCAGCTCCGGCCGAAAATATTGCCATGCCCGACGCCAAGTCTTCACGCCCCCAAAACCTACCCATCTCCTCTCCGCCACGCGAAATAATTCCCCGCCCCGGCAATTGCAGTGGACCGGATGCGGTGTCTTCACCGCGCCGCCGAATCTCAGGTGAAATCCGATCATCGACAATGCATTGATTGCCTCCACCCGTCTTCCCTGTGTCACCCCCGATTCCTTCCCGCGCACCCTCTTTTCGCATCGACCTTCCTGCCCCATCCCGTTCCAATCGCCCGCATGCCGCCGTCCACCGACGCCCCTGCACCTTCCAACCCCCCTCGTCGCCGGCCCCGCATCATTGGCATCACCGCCCTCTGCCTCCTGCTCGGTGGCTGCGTCGCCTGCAAAGTTCTCCACTCCGGCCCCTACCAGCCACCCCAGGCACTGCCCCCCGCCAAACTCCTCGACCTCCACTGCCACACCGCCGGCATCGGCGCCGGCGACAGCGGCTGTTTCATTTCCAAAGCCATGGAAAACAGTTGGAAACTCCGCATCTACCTCCGCAGCTTCGGCACCTCCCGCGAGGAACTCCTTGAGAAAGGCGACGCCCACGTCATCCAGCTCATCTCCCGCCAACTCGCCACCAGTCAGCACATCGGCCGCGCCATCCTCCTTGCCATGGACGGCGTGGTGGACGAACACGGCGAACTCGACCGCCTCCGCACCGAGGTTTACGTCCCCAACGAATTCGTCGCCCGCGAAACCGCCCGCACCACCAACCTCCTCTTCGGCGCCAGCATCAACCCCCTTCGCAAAGATGCCCTCGACCGCCTCTCCTGGGCCAAAGCTAACGGTGCCAAACTCATCAAGTGGATCCCCAGCATCATGCAGTTCGACCCCGCCGACGAACGCCTCGCGCCCTTCTACCGCAAACTCGTCGAACTCCAGCTTCCCCTCCTCACCCATGCCGGTCAGGAACGCTCCTTCACCAGCGCCCGCGACGAACTCTGCGACCCCCAACGCCTCCACCTCCCCCTCAAACTCGGCGTCACCGTCATCGTCGCGCACATCGCCTCCACGGGCCAGAACGCCGGCCAGCGCGACACCGATCGCCTCGCTCCCATGATGCTGCAATACACCAATCTCTATTCCGAAATCTCCTCCCTCACCCAGGTCAACAAACTCGGCTACCTTCGCGAAGCCCTCACCCGCCCCGAATTCCGCGGCCGCCTCCTCTACGGCTCCGACTTCCCCCTCATCAACACCGCCCTCGTCTCTCCTTGGTTTTTCCCCAACAACCTGACCCCCGCCCAGATGCGCGACATCGCCGCACTCCCCAATCCCTGGGACCGCGACCTCGCCATCAAGCAGGCCCTCGGCGTCCCCGCCGAAATCTTCCGCAAAGCCGATGAACTCTTCCGCTGACCTACCCACCCACCCACCCAATTCTTCCTCCCCCCCTCTTTGCGCCTCATTGCGTTCTTTGCAGCCAATCCCTCCCCCCGCTTCACCCGTCGAAACCCTCCAACTCCGCCTCCACGGCCCCGCCCATCTCCCCACCCTCATCTACCTCCCCGGCCTTCACGGCGACTGGACCCTCGTCCACTCCTTCCGCATCGCCCTCGCCAATCGCGTCCGCTTCGTCGAAATCACCTACCCGCGCACCCTGACCTGGTCCCTCGCCGATTACGCCAACGCCATCGTCCAATTCCTTCGCTCCCACGAAATCCGCCACGGCTGGCTGCTGGGCGAATCCTTCGGTTCCCAAATCGTCTGGCCCCTGCTCCAAAACCCCGAATTTAAGGCCGCCGGAATCATCCTCGCCGGCGGCTTTATCAAGCACCCCATCCCATTCGGTCCCCGCCTCGCCGAACTGTTCATCCGCTTCGTTCCCTGGCCGTTTTCCATCTTCCTCCTCCGCCTCTACGGACGCCTCTCGCGTCTGCGCCTCCGTCAACCGCCGCCCGAGGTCCTCGCCCGTTTCAACGAATTTCTGGCCCGCCGCACCGAACCCGATCGCCAGGCCATCCTCCATCGCCTCCGCCTCATCACCGCATCCGATCCGCGACCCCTCGCCCGCGCCGTCCAACTGCCCGTGTTTCAGCTCACCGGCTGGTTCGATCCCGTTGTCCCGTGGCCTCCCGTCCGCACCTGGCTCCGTCAAAACTGCCCCGGCTACCGCGCGACTCGCGTCATCCCCTATGCCGACCACACCATTCTCTGCTCCTCACCGCAGGCCGCCGCCACCCAAGTCCTCAACTGGATAAACTGACCTCCCCGCAGCCCCTGCCATCGATTCCTCTGCCCACAACCACGCAACCGCCAGACCACGCGTCGAAATTGCGACGCGACACAACCCGCGCCCGCATCGCCGAAAGCGACCGGTCACCGCCCCATCCGTAACCCCGAGAACCGAGCGCTCAAAGCTTCAAGTACTCCCACAACGCCTCCGGTTGCAGCCGGAGGTTGATGTAAAAC
>CAZUUP010000119.1:5584-12047 GCA_964623105.1 uncultured Akkermansia sp. | reverse complement strand
CGTCCACCAGCGCGCCGATGGCGATGGCCATGCCGCCGAGCGTCATCGTGTTGATCGTTGCGCCGAACGCCTTGAGCGTGAGCACGGCGGTGACGAGCGAGAGCGGGATGGCGGCAATGGTGATGAGCGTCGCGCGGCCGTTCGCGAGGAACACGAGCACGACGACGATGACCAGGAGCACGCCCTCGCCCAGCGCCTTGAAGACGTTGTTGACGGCGACCTCGATGAAGTTCGCTTGCCGGAAGATGTCGGTCTGGAGCTTCATGCCGGGCGGGAGCTTGGTCTGGATGTCGGCCAGCACCGTTTCGAGGTGGCGCGTGAGTACGAGCGTGTTGGCCCCCGGCTGCTTCTGGATGCCCATGACGACGGCGGGCTTGCCCATCGCGGAAGCCTCGCCCCGTTTCGGAGCGACACCGAGTTGCACCGCGCCCAAGTCAACCACGCGCACGGGCACGCCCGCGCGCGCCGTGACGACGGTTTCGCCAATGTCTTCCAGCGTCCGCAACCGCCCAACGCCCGTCACCAGCCACTCGCTGCCGCGCTCGTTGATGATTCCGGCGGAGACGTTCTCGTTGCCCTCCTCCAGCGCGCGCACGATCTGCGCGACGGTGACGCCGTGGGTTTGGAGCGCGTCTGGCGCGATGACGACGTGAAACTGCTTTTCCCCGCCGCCGATGGGCGTGACTTGCGAGACGCCCGGCACGGCCAGCAAGCGCCGCCGGATGACCGACTCGGCGAACGTGCGCAACTCGGCGGGCGTGTGCTTTTCCGAGGTGAGCGCGAGGAAGAGAATTTCCCCCATCACCGACGAAACGGGTGCGAGCACGGGCTTCCCGACCTCCGCCGGGAGTTCACCCGCGACCATCACCATCTTCTCGCTGACGATTTGCCGCGCGTGGCGGATGTCCGCGCCCCAGTCGAACTCCACCCACACCACCGAGATGCCGACCGCCGTGGCGGAGCGCACGCGGCGGACGCCGGACGCGCCGTTGACTGCTGTCTCGATGGGGAACGTGACCTGCTGCTCGACTTCGGCGGGGGCCATGCCGTGGGCCTCGGTGATGACGGTGACTGTCGGCGCGGTGAGGTCGGGAAAGACATCCACCGGCATGCGCGCGGCGGTCTGGATGCCGAATGCTGTGAGCAAGAGCGCCGCGACGAGCACCAGCGCGCGGTTGTCCAATGACCAGCGGATGAGTTTGTCCATCATGGCGACCTCCGGGGGCGAGGGTTGGCGTGTGCGTGGAGTCGGGAGATGGCGGGTCGTCGCGAGCTCTCCCCCTCACCCCGGCCCTCTCCCGCCGGGAGAGGGAGGAACGCATCCCGCTTCCTGCACACAGGGACGCCATAGCACTTCGAGCGAGGGCTGACTGTCTCCCTCTCCCGGAGGGAGAGGGCCGGGGTGAGGGGGAAAGGCCTCGACCACGGCCCATGCCTGCAAACAAATGGGTTGCCTGCGGATTTCAAAGCGCGCGCCGTGGGGACGGAGGTGTGGTTTGAGTTCATGTTCACCTCAATGCGCGTGGCCGTGGGCGGGGATGACCCCGGAGACCGACGCCAGGCGGATGGCGTAGGCGCCCTTGGTCACGATGCGCTCGCCTTCTTTCAGGCCGGCGATTACCTGCACCCAATTGCCGTCGCGGATGCCGAGCGTCACGTCACGCTTGTCGAACGTCTCGCCGCCGAGTTGCACGAAGACGATGAAACGGCCGGCCTCCTCGACGAGCGCGGAGTCGGGCACGGCCACGGCGTCCTCGGCGCGGTCGGTCTCGATGTGCAGCGTGACGGCCTCGCCGATGCGGAGCCCGGCGGCCGGGTTCTTAAATTCATACACAAGCGGCACGGTGCGGGTGGCGGGGTCCACTTGCAGGCCGGTGAAGACGAGGCGGCCGCCGCCCTCGCCGGTGACGGGCAGGAAGCGTCCGCGTTCGCCGGGCAGTTCGAGCGTGGTGTGCTTCGCGGCGGCGAGCCGGCGGGTGGTGGCTTCGGGGACTTTGGCTTCGAGATGAATGGTGTCGGCATCGAGCACGGTGAAGACCGCGAAGTCCGCCGCGAGCTGCGCACCGGGCGCGCCAGGGAAGGGCGCGACGACGACGCCCGCGATGGGCGACTTGAGTTCGAGCGGCGGGAGCGCGCCGGGGCCGGGGTCGCGGCTGGCGCGGAGCGTGGCGACGGCCTCGCGGTAGGCGGTTTGGAGCGCGAGCGCGGCGGCGAGGCGGGCTTTGGCGTCCTTCACGGCGAACTCGGCTTCCGGCAGCTCGCGCTCGGGCCGGGCCTTGGCGGCGACGAGCGTCTGGATGCGCTTGAGAGTGATTTCGGCCTGATCGATGGCGAGGCGGGCGCGCGTGGCTTCGGTCTCGGCCTCGGCTGCGCGCGTGGTGAACTCGACGGCCCGCGCCGCGGACTCGGCGAGGCGGGCGGAAATCTCCGCCGCTGTGGACGTGGCGAAAGCGGGCTGGAGGAGGGCAAGGGTCTGGCCGGCGGCGACTCGTTCGCCGAGCGCGGGCAGCGACTTGTCCGGCGGCGCGAGCAATCTGCCGGCCTGCGGCGTGGTGACGTTTGCGAGTGCGCCGGGCCGGGCGGCTACTGCCGCCGACACGCGGATGCGCTCGACGAGGCGGCGCTTCCCGACGAGTTCGGCCTGCAAAAGAATTTTCCACTGTTGTTCCTTGAGGAAGCTCACGCCTTCGGGTGCTTCGGGCAATTTGGCTTGCTGCGCTGCCCGAGCGTCGGCGAAGGCGGCGATCGCGCCGAGGGAGAGGGTGTCGTTGGTTGTCCCTACTGGTATGAGCAGCGTGATCTGCCAGTTGCCGGGCTTGGGAAAGGTGATGCCGGGCAGGTAGATGCCGGGTCTGGCGGGTCTGGCCTGCGGGTGCTCGAAAGTGGTCTCGCCCTGGCGGAGGATGAACTTGACCGGTCCTTCGCGGCGCGGCTCCAGCGTCTTCAAGTCGGTGACGTGGGTGATGAAGGTCGTCGGCTGGCCCGCGACGGCGGCTTTGTGCTCGGCGAAGACTTCGTGGCGCTCGGAAAAGACGGTGATTTGGGCGGTTTTTTCCTCGGGTTCGCCGGGGTGGCCGCCCTTGGCGTCGTGCGGGTGGCCGTGGTCGGCGTGGCGTTTGCACCCGGAGAGCAGGGCAAATGAGATGGTGAGGATGGCGGCGGCGGGCCGCAAAAATAATGGGTTCATGACGGGCGGAAACTGCATCTGCCGGGGGGAAAGATTTTCGGCATGGGCCGTGTCCGGGCACACCACGGCTTGCCGATACGCCAGAGCCGGCGTGGAACAATGGAGGAGATCAGGCCTGCGGCGGAGCGCGCGGGCCGGAGGGGGGGGAAGAGTCGGCGGGAGGCGGAGCGGGGTCCCCGGCGGGTGCGCTTGCGGGGCCTGCGGCGAGGGTGGGCGTCAGTTCGATGTGCAGGGCGCTGGGGAGGATGGCGGTGGCGAGCAGCACCTGGCGTTTGGCGAGGAAGGTGCCTTCGTGATCGCCTGCGAAGTGGTGGTGATCGGCGTCGTGGTCGTGGGAGTGTCCGTGGGTGTCGCCGTGGTGATGGTCTTGGTGGTGGGCGGCGTTCTGGTGGGCGTGAGAGCGGGTGGAGCGGGGGTCGCAGTGGGTCTCGGTGGTGAGGTGGAGGGGCAGCCACGCGACGTGAAACACCAGCGCGCAAACCGCCAGCCAGCGGGCGGCGGAGCGGAGTCGCGGGGTGAATTGAAGCACGAGGGGAATGTTGCTGGTCGGGTTTGGCGCGTCAAGGCGGGGCGGGGACGTGGGCTGGTTTTGCGGGGGTTCTGGCAACGCCTTTATCCTAGATTCCGCAGTTGAAAACCATCCTGCCGATGGCAAACCACTAACCGGCACTGACTTGCACTAATGAAACCAGGCCATCGCCGTTCACCCAGCAGGGGAACCTGTTCCGCGCCCGCAGAGGAGTGCTGGTCAGTGTCGGTTAGTGGTTTTCTCCGTTGGCCCGGGTTTCAACTGCGGCTTTTAGGTTTGTAGAGGAAGTGCGCGAAAGCAGACGCCTGGGGCGTGTGTTGGCGTTGTCGGCCGGGTGGACGGGGTCAGCGGATGCCGGCGCGGGGGGCGCGGCGGCGGGCGAAGAATTTGCGGATTTCCTCGACCCAGAGCACGAGGCTGGCGACGGCGCCGATGAGGAAGAAGTCGGCCAGGGGAATCGGGACGGTGTGGAAGATGCGGTTCATGGGTTCGGTGTAGATGACGGCGAAATGGAGAAGGTTGCCGAGGGCCAGGCCACCGAGGAGCCAGTAGTTTTTGAGGATGCTGAAGTTGAGGGCGGATTTGAGTTCGCTGCGGCAGTTGAGGACGTTGAACCACTGGCTGACGGCCAGGACGGTGAAGGTTTCGGTGCGGACCAACTCGAAGGGGGCGCCGCTGGCGGTGCGCCAGACGTAGTAGCCGAAGGTGGAGAGCGCCATGGTGGGGGTCATGAGGGCGACGCGCCGGAGGAGGGAACGGCTGAGGAGGGGTTCCTGCTGGCGGATGGGCGGGTGCTGCATTTCGTCGCCTTCGGGGGATTCCATGATGAGGTTCACGGTGACGGTTCCTTCGGTGACGATGTTGATCCAGAGGATTTGGACGGCGGCCAGGGGGAGGGGGTAGCCGAGGAAGAGGGCGCTGAGGAGCACGACGACTTCGGCCATCGAAGTGGCGAAGAGGTAGAGGATGACTTTTTTGAGGTTGCGATAGACGAGGCGTCCTTCTTCGACGGCGTGGACGATGGTGGCAAAATTGTCGTCGGTGATGACGATCTTGGCGGCGCCTTTGGCGACTTCGGTGCCGGTGATGCCCATGGCGACGCCGACGTCGGCGGTGGCCAGGGCGGGGGCGTCGTTCACGCCGTCGCCGGTCATGGCGACGACTTGCTGGCGGGATTGGAAGGCGGCGACGATGCGGAGTTTCTGGGCGGGGTGGACGCGGGCGAAGACGGAGATGTGGTCGAGGCGGGAGCGGAGTTCGGGCTCGGGCATTTTTTCGAGTTCACCGCCGTCGAGGGCGAGGTCGCCTTCGCGGGCGATGCCGAGGGTGCGGGCGATGGCGAGGCCGGTGATTTTGTGGTCGCCGGTGACCATGACGGGGCGGATGCCGGCGGCACGGCATTGGGCGACAGCGGTTTTGACTTCCTCGCGCGGGGGATCCATCTGGCCGACGAGTCCGAGGAAGGTGGTGCGGCCGTGGAATTGGGCAAAGCCGGCCTCTTCGTCGAGTGCAGGAGCGTCGGCCTCGGCAACGGCGAGGCAGCGGAGGGCCTGGCTGGCGAGGTCGTGGGCAGCGGCGAGAATTTGCTGGCGGAGGGCGGGATCGAGGGGGTGGGAGGCGGAACCGGTGCGGGCGCGCGAGCAAAGTTCGAGGAGGACTTCGGGGGCACCTTTGAGAAAGACGCGGTTCGGCTGGCCGGTGTGGCCGTGCTGGGTGGCCATCATTTTGGTGCCGGAATCAAAGGGAATCTCGGCACGGCGGGGCCATTGGCGGCGCAGGACTTCGGGATCGAGACACCCTTTGAGGGAGAGGGTCAGGAGGGCGGCTTCGGTGGGGTCGCCGAGGGGGCGCCAGCGGGGGTCGGAGGAGTCGGGCGGGACGAGTTGGGCGTCATTGCAGAGGGCGACGGCTTCGAGGAGGGGGCGGAGTCCGGGGTCGTCGCCGGGGGTGAGTTCGCGGCCGGCGGCGAGGAACTGGCCGACGGGGGCGTAACCGGCGCCGGTGACCTGGATCTGGCGGGCGTCGGGAAGCCAGAGGGCGGTGACGGTCATTTCGTTTTTGGTGAGGGTGCCGGTTTTGTCGCTGCAGATGACGCTGGTGGAGCCGAGGGTTTCGACGGCGGCGAGCCGGCGGACGATGGCGCCGCGGCGGGCCATGCGTTGCATGCCGACGGCCAGGGCGATGGTCATGGCGACGGGCAGTCCCTCGGGGACCATGGAGACCATCTGGCTGATGGCGACCATGAGGATTTCGCCGAAGGGCACGCCGCGGAGGAGGCCGAAGGAGATGATGATGATGAACAGAACCAGGGCGGCGCCAACGAGGTAGTGTCCGAATTGCTGGATGCGCAATTCGAGGGGGGTCTTGGGATCGACGGCGGTGGCGGTAAGGCGGGCGATTTTGCCGACTTCGGTGGCGAGCCCGGTGGCGACGACGACGGCACGGCCGCGACCGGCGGCAATGTGGGTGCCGGAGAAGAGGAGGTTGCGACGGTCGGCAAGGGGGGTTTCGGCGGGGAGGGTGTCGGGGTCTTTGGTGACGGGAAGTGATTCGCCGGTGAGGGCGGCCTCGGCAACTTCGAGGGCGGCGGCTTCGAGCAGGCGGGCATCCGCGCCAACGGCGTCGCCGGCGGCGAGGAGGAGGAGGTCACCGGGGACGAGGTCGCGGGCGAGGATGCTTTCCTCATGGCCGCCGCGCAGGACGCGGACCTTGAGGGCGGAGAGTTTGCGAAGGGCTTCCATGGAGCG